>JAKONB010000606.1 GCA_022702195.1 Beijerinckiaceae bacterium
ACCACATCTTGAATTGGTTCATTGTCTCCCGGCTCACATCGGGAAAACGTGCTCCATACGCAGCCTTGAGTTCGTCCTCGATCGCCTCCCCATCGGCGATCACGACGGAGCATCCCTCCGGCATCAGATCGGCGACAGACCGATCGGTGATACGGTGCGCCATTTCATCGTTGGAATAGGACAGACACGTCGCGACCAGATTGGGAACGAGGCGTGATAAGTCTCCGCCATTGTCCTGCTTCAGCCCGGTGATCAACCCATGCGCAAAGTCAGGCAACAACTGATCGTAGAAATTGGGGCCGTCATTCAGGCTGAGCGCGCGATGCCCGGACACATCCCACGTACTCACCCCATGAAAGAGCAAGAAGGGTCCATTCGCAGAGGTTGCGAAATCGTCTCCTAAGGTTTTGACGGTCAATGGAAGAACCCGCGAGGGATCTCGCATCTGGCCGAAATAGCCCAGGAAGACTCTAATCGCGCGATCGGCCCCAGTCCTCTGCCTCCGGACCGCGATATCGTCAGGACAAAGCGCCCCGGCGATCATTGAACCGACGGTATGGTCCTGATGTTCGGGCACGAAGCGTGTCAGGAGCTGACGCTCCAAGCAAACATCTTGTATGCGGGAGGTGAGATTAAGGCCTGCGGCGACGAAGAGCGCGTTCGAGGTCGCCTCGGCGCGCCCGACATCGCGCGAGAGCCACTGTTTCGCGACGTCGTAAGACTCGAAGCTCGCGCCGACCCTGATGGCACAGGCTCGTCCCGTGACGGTCAGGTGGTCGTAGATGAGGTCAAGAGCGGCTATGACCAGCGATACGTTGCCGGCAGTCATGTGCGTCTGAAGCGACGCGAAGCGATGCAGCACGAATTCGATGTCTCGCCGAAAATCCGCCTGCATGAAAATGAACGCGAGTTCGGCGACCGCCGTGCCCGTTTGCGGCAAGACCGAGTGGTGGGGAAGAATACCTTCCAGAAAACTCGTATCGCTGTAATCAGACGATGTCCGACGCGCCGCTTCGACGAGGTCGTGAACCCGATCCCTGTCGTGAGGATTGTCGGCAACCGCAGCAATGTTACAAAGGACGCCAAGCCTTTCCGTGTATGGCCTCGCATGGCCGGACAGATATCGAAGCGCCTCAGCTTGGATATGATCCGTCAGTGGAGAATTAATGACCTGGCCCTTATCGCGAAAAGCGAGAGCCAACAGGCTGCTCACATTCCACGCGTCACTCTGATCATGGTTCGACATTCTCGGCGCCCCCCTGTTTTTCTTAGCGACTTTGATCGTCCGGCCCACCCTCATCGTCGCAACAGCTTTCGGCCCAAAGCCGATCGCAGCGTCTTTCTCCCACAGGCTCCTCATGCCGGCGAAGACCCGCCGAGGAGGAGACAACGCGCTCGCGCCCCATTCGCGGAGTTACGAGCGGATGACAGCGCAACCTTTCGAGACCGTATCATTCCAAAGGGCTCTCGGCGCGTTCTGAGTCATGAAAGCTTCGCGTGAAACGCTTTTTTCTTGACTAACATCGCGTGCGATCGATCGAACAGCGGCAAAACCGTGGATCTTTCATAATCCCCGTTCCTGAACGCCGGACCTCAACCCTGCCAATCTACCCTCGAGGCGTGATGAGAGCTTCGTATTCTGCGGGGACCCCACAAAACGTAATCATGTCAGGCGCCACGATATCGAAATGAATCTTTTTATTGGCCGCGATGAGATGGTTGTAAAGTGGCGCAACGTAGAGTTCCGGCATCGAGGGGTGCGACCGCTCGACCTCCAGGGCAGAGAGAAAATCTCTTGCGGATCGAAAGTGATAGAGACCGTCACAGCATAGATTCGATATCGGCTGCTTCTCGGTCGTTCTCAGCACGAGGGGCTCGTCCGCGTCGGCGACGGGTCCGACATAGGACCAATTCGCGCCCTCGCCTTCGAAAACCTCCAGATATCCATCCGATCGACCAAACCATGCAGCCTCTGGGTACCGGAAGGACGGTCGAAACGTATCGATATTGAAGATCGTCACCGGCTGATCGTCTGGCACGCCGGCGAGCTTCAGGCCGAGGGCCACGGTTTCGGCTTGGCCAGCTGTCTCACGGTCGAGAATCACGATCCGAACGTTGCGCACCCCCAGCGCGGCGCATTCCCGTTCAATGAAGGCTTCCGTTTCAGCGACCGAGCGAGCGATGAAGACGAAGGGGACGGATTGGAACAGCGACTCGAAACTTTGAATCGCATGGTAGAACACAGACTTTCCGTCGATCGGAAGCATGTACTTCGGCACGGTAAAGCCCGCCTCGGTGAACCGTCGCGACAGGCCAGCCATCGGAATCACGATCATGAATGTCTTCCATCCAGCTGGCTGTAGAGACGCAGAGCCGTCGCGATGAAGGCAGATTGTCTGTCCGGGCGGTCGGCGTGCAGAGGCAGCATGGACAAGAACAGTCCGATCGTCAGCGCTTGAATTTCCGAACTGCCCAGTGAAAATCCGCCGGCCGAGATGTCGGACAAAGCGCCTTGGAGCCACGCGTGCTGTGCGCCCGTCTCGACCTCGATCTGATAATCGTACTCCTGGGAGCGATTCAAACGATATCGCCCCGCGAGGATGTAGTCGTAGCATCCCATGACGGAGTGCGAGAGTTTCGCAAGGTCATATCGCAAATCGCCGAAGCAGGTCGGCTGCCCTTCCTCGACATAACCGCGCGGATCGATGACGACAATTTTTGCGGCGCGCGAATTGTAGAGAATATTGCTGAAGCACAGATCCCCATGCATGACCGTCCCTGAACGGTTGCTCTGGAAATCCACCAGGCCTCCCACCGTTTCCGCGATCTTCACAAGCGAGGGGGTCGGACGCCCCGCATACGCATGTTCGGCATCGATCTTGTAACCCGTTTCGGTCGCGTAGCGTTCGAGACGGGCGAATGTCTTATCCCGGGCAAGGATGCTCAGGGCATTGACACCGTTGTTGGGTCCGGGACTTGCCGCGCAGGCGGCGAGAAAGCTGTCACAGGAAGCGAGAATATTGCGCCACGTCGGACGACCAACGGACGAGAAGACCAGAAGCTCCGAGAGCGTGGGAGCGTGCTGATACTCCATGCTGTAAGAGGCGCCGTCGGCATTCTCGCTTGTTTCGAACAGTCGCGCGCAGAAAGGCTGAACCCGCGGCGGAACGCTCCGAAACCAATTCGCTTCCGCCGCCATCTTTGACTTATCAGTACTACACTTTTTCGCCACCAGAGCGTCGATGTTGAGTGCATTGAAGGATCGAGCAGTATTGATCGCGCGACGGGATCGAAAATAGGTTTGAATATGCCCGAAGTCTTTCCACGACTCGACCCAGACCGCGCTCAGCGGGCGCTCCTGGGTATACAAGTCTAGCCCAGCCACGAACTCACCACGGGCGCGCGTGATCGAGCGGACCAGCAGCCGAGGATTACTGAAGGAAAAATAGCCGCATACGACTGGGCCATCAAGCACGGAATCGATCATCGTGACATTGACGACTTGATCTTTTTCCAGCGCCACGGATGCCCAAGAATAATCATCGCCCTCGCGATGAATGGCTATGCTGTCCAAACGCTCGCGAGGCAAATCCTCAATGAGCGTGTCGCCATGCAGGATCTGAACGGAATCATGAGGGGCATCGATGACGTTGATGGCATAGACGATCGACTCGCCAAGCTTAAGCTTTTGAGGGACGTACACCAGAACGACACCGAGGTCTTTCAACCTGCGCTCGTCCAAGGGCTGGAGCTGAAATCCTTCCGGCAATGTCAGGTAAATCGTGTCGCCCGGACCAAACGTGGCGACCTGCGCTTCGTAGAGGCGTGAAACACCCAGCGGCAGAAATGCGGGTGGAATTTGCCCGAACTCGATAGCCAGCTCTTCCTCGACATAAGCTGCCGACGTAATCAGGCGAAGAACAGTCATCGCCCTAACCCTTCGACCGGATCAAAGCATGAATGCTATCGAGATCGAGCGAAACGAACTCGGACGGTCGTATCGCGCGGTCATCGACGTAGAAGCCCTCGAAACCGCACCAAGGTTTACCCACATGGATCTCGTCATAAGGAACGTCGTGCCGCTTTAGCCATTCAATCACGACCGGAAGCGTTTCAGCGTTGATCTTTCCAATGGAATTATTATACGTCCGCATATTCCGCGCCGTCTGAATGATAATTTCGTAGCCCAACGCCTTGTATTCGCGCAATTTCGCGACCAACACTAAATTCGGCTCCTGCTCGGCGTAGCTTCGCCGAGAGTCATGGACTGTCAATGTGTCGTCTAAGTCGATGACGAGCCGCTTCATTCATCCCCCCAATCCGAGGCCAATGCCCCTCTCTTCGGAGCCGGCCCGTGAAAGCATAGCGCAAGGCGGCCGTCCACTGCGTCCTCCCCTGGATCGCTCATAGGCGGCCTCACAGTATCCCAACGACGGCCCTTCCCGCCGCGTCCGAGCTTTCTTCGCCGCTCACCATCGGGGTACGCAGTGTCATTCTGGAGGCGGATGCTGGCCCGTTTGGCTCCGCCATGTGGCCGCGCGCCGCATGAGGAAGGACAAATGTCGCAATTCTCAGCGACAGGTTCCCTCGCCCGTATCGCCCAGATCCTTGACCCGACGCCGGCCGGCATGCCGCCCTCGGAGATCGTGAGCCAAGATTGCCATGCCGCCGCCGACCGAACCGGGGCCAGAGCGCTCCGGACCAAAGCAGGCGTCGCGTCAACTGAATCCGCGAGCGGACCCGGCCGCCTCACCACCGGTGCGCGGGGCGATTACGCGGATGGACGAGCGGAACGGCATTACCGACAAGCCGCCTCATCCTGCCGGAGCCCCCCCATGGATCGGCGCGATCCGTCATCCGCGGATCGCCGCGCATCTGCGACTTCGCGGCCTTCGTCGCTTTCAGACGGGCATCACACGGCGCTATTTTTTCGTGATGACAACCACGTTCTCATAAAAATGAATCGATGCGATGTGCTCATCAGCGTAGTGCGGTGAGTATTCGTGCCTGAAATGACGGTGCTGGATCCCGTCAACGCGTCTCTTGAAGTAGGAAACCGACGTTTTCTGATCCAGCAGATCATCGCTGCCGTTATGGTCCGGCCAGTAGGATGTCGCCAGATCCTCGACGACATACATCCCTCCCGACGCCAGCAGGGGGAACAGGATTTCGAACGACGCGATAACATGTTCGCTGCGGTGACTGCCGTCATCGAGAACGATATCGATCCGCCCCATGTCTTGGTAGATCTTTTGAAGAATTTCCGGATTGTCCTGGCTGCCCTGATAGATATGCAGACGATCTTCCGAGTGTGGGCTTTTGTCGTAATAATCGAGCGCATAAATATCACTATTTGGAAAATACTCCTTCCACATTCTCAGTGACGATCCGCCCGCCTCCGGCACATCATATCCGCCGATGCCGATCTCAAAGAAGTTAATTTTTTCATTCCGCAGCGATCCAAAATATCTTTCGTAAATGTAACAGTGAGGAACCTTATCGGTCCCATGCGACAATGCCAGATCACTGAGATTTACTGAAATTTTGACGCCGTTATTTTGATCGCTCTGATTCATCGACATGACCTTGAATTATACATCACGAAACATGATCGAAATCGCGGATGCCCGGCAGATGATTATTAAAGATTTGCATCATGATGCGCAATCCCGTTGATTGTGTGCCGGCGTTAGGTCGATCTGGCGTTATGCGGTCGATGCGATGGCGTGCCCCGGCGAACTCACGGACACCTGAAGAGGCGGCGAGGCCCGTGTGGACGGTAGTGCTGGGGTTTCGCGGATGGTCGGCGGACGCTGCGATGCGTGCTTCGGCCGAGGCACCAGAGGGAGGATCCGAAACAAGCGACAGGGTTCGACGATCGCACCCGCAGGCACAGCCCAATGACCATCCCCTCCGATCGGTCGGGACGATGTCAGCGGCGATCTCTCGGTCCCGGCCACCGCACGCCGCCCCCGCCTCGCTACCGATCGGTTGGGCTGTTCATCACCAGAACGGTGAGCATGGGTACGGCTCGGTGGGAGAGCAGCACTCGCCACTTCTAGGATCTTCCGAGCCGGCAACGCTACCTTGGCCAAGACACAGGGTGACGCTGGTCGCGCTCACATCCGCAAGTTGGGATACGACCCCCGACTGATCCCTCAGGGAGAGCCGAGTCCGGTCGACCTCAGGCGCCGCACCCTCTCGGTGCTTGGTGCCGGGATTCAGAGACGCTGCCGTGACGGCACATGGACGGCAGTTAGCTGCACCGCCACCATCCTTGAGGCACGCGTCCGAGCTGGCCCGCCGTGCCGTTCGGTTCTGCGCATGACCAATGCGTTTGCAAACGAAGGCCGCCGGTCAGCAGGACCTTGGCTAAGTCCTTGAGACACTGGTGGGCGGTGAGGGACTCGAACCCCCGACCCTCTCCGTGTAAAGGAGACGCTCTACCAACTGAGCTAACCGCCCCGACGCGCCGTTTCGTACGGAACGCTAGGCGGCGGCGCAACCCCTCCGGCGATCCAAGACGCGGTCCGTCCGACGAAAAAGGCCCCCGGGAGATCCCCGGAGGCCTTTTCGATGCGAGCGTCGTCTCGGGTCAGTGGGCGATCACGGTGGCGGTCTCGTCCTCGCCGATGACCGGGCGGACCGGCGGGGCCGGCTCCTCCCACTCGATCGGCTCGGGCACCCGCACCAGGGCATGCTTGAGCACCTGATCCATCCGGGAGACCGGGATGATCTCCATCCCGTTCTTCACGCTGTCGGGCACCTCGGCGATGTCCTTGGCGTTCTCTTCCGGAATGAGTACCGTCTTGATGCCGCCGCGGAGCGCGGCCAGCAGCTTCTCCTTGAGACCGCCGATCGGCAGCACGCGGCCGCGCAAGGTCACCTCACCGGTCATCGCCACGTCCTTTTTCACCGGAATACCGGTGAGGGTGGAGATGATCGCGGTGGCCATGCCGATGCCGGCCGACGGACCGTCCTTCGGGGTCGCCCCCTCGGGCACGTGGACATGGATGTCACGACGCTCGAACAGGGGCGGCTCGATTCCGAAATCGACGGCCCGCGAGCGGACATAGGACGCCGCCGCCGAGATCGATTCCTTCATCACGTCGCGCAGGTTGCCCGTCACCGTCATCTTGCCCTTGCCGGGCATCATGACGCCTTCGATCGTCAGCAACTCGCCGCCAACCTCGGTCCAGGCCAGACCCGTGACCACGCCAACCTGATCCTCCTCGTCGATCTCGCCGTAGCGGAATTTCGGCGCGCCGAGAAAGTTCGGCAGGGTCTCTTCGGTGACGGTGACCGCCTTCACCTTGGTGATCAGGATTTCCTTAACCGCCTTGCGGATCAGGTTCGACAGCTCGCGCTCCAGGTTTCGGACGCCCGCCTCTCGCGTGTAGCGGCGGATCAGCATCATCAGCCCGGCATCGTCGATCTGCCACTCTTTGGCATCGAGACCATGCTTCTTGACCGCGCCCGGGATCAGATGCTTGCGCGCGATCTCGACCTTCTCCTCCTCGGTGTAGCCGGCGATACGGATCACCTCCATGCGGTCCATCAGCGGCGCAGGGATGTTGAGGGTGTTGGCGGTGGTCACGAACATCACGTTCGAGAGGTCGTAATCGACCTCGAGGTAATGGTCGTTGAAGGTGGCGTTCTGCTCCGGATCGAGCACTTCGAGGAGCGCCGCCGACGGATCGCCGCGGAAATCCATACCCATCTTGTCGATCTCGTCGAGCAGGATGAGCGGGTTCGAGCTCTTCGCCTTGCGCATCGACTGCACGATCTTACCCGGCATCGAGCCGATATAGGTCCGGCGGTGACCGCGGATCTCGGCTTCGTCACGGACGCCGCCGAGGGACATGCGCACGAACTCACGTCCCGTCGCCTTGGCGATGGACTTGCCGAGGGAAGTCTTGCCGACGCCCGGAGGACCGACGAGGCACAGAATCGGACCCGTGAGTTTATTGGCCCGCTGCTGCACGGCGAGGTATTCGACGATGCGCTCCTTGACCTTGTCGAGGCCGAAATGATCCTCGTCGAGCATAACCTGGGCGCCGAGCAGATCCTTCTTGATCTTCGAGCGCTTGCCCCACGGGATGCCGAGCATCCAGTCAAGGTAGTTGCGCACCACTGTGGCCTCCGCCGACATCGGCGACATCTGGCGCAGCTTTTTGAGCTCCGCCACCGCCTTGTCGCGGGCTTCTTTGGTGAACTTGGTCTTCTCGATCTTCTCCTCGAGCTCGGCCAACTCGTCCTTGCCATCCTCGGAGTCGCCCAACTCCTTCTGAATCGCCTTCATCTGCTCGTTCAGATAGTACTCGCGCTGGGTCTTCTCCATCTGCCGCTTGACGCGAGTGCGGATGCGCTTCTCCACCTGGAGCACGGAGATCTCGCTCTCCATCAGCGACAGGACGCGCTCAAGGCGCTGCGCCACCGTGGGGATCTCGAGGATCGCCTGCTTGTCCGCGATCTTCACCGCGAGATGCGAACCGACCGTGTCGGCGAGCTTCGAGGGCTCGTCGATCTGCGTGACCGCCGAGACGACCTCGGGCGAGATCTTCTTGTTCAGCTTTA
>JAKONB010000026.1 GCA_022702195.1 Beijerinckiaceae bacterium
CGCTGATCGCCTACATGTCGAGCCTGGCCTCCCCGGCCTTCGTGGCGACCCAATACGCCCTGCTGTCGTCGCTCTACGCCCTGCCGGGCAAGTTCGTCGGCGGCTTCTCCGGCTACATGGTCAACGCCATGGGCTATCCGGCCTTCTTCGCGGCCTCGGCGGCCATCGGCATCCCGGTGGCGGTGCTCTGCCTGATCCTGATCGCCCTGCGGGAAGGCGCGACCGAGCCCGTGGCGGCGGCGGCCACCGAGCCCGCCGCGAGTGTCGCCGAGGCCTGAGCCGTCCGGCTCGCCGGGAACCAAGCCCGTGGCCTCGCGCTTGCTCTGACCTACGGGCACAGGCCCGAGAACGGGGAGCGAACCGTGAGCAACATCACCCTCGTCGACGACGATGCGAGCGCGGAGATCGAGACCGTGAGGCCGGTCGCGCTCAGCGACACGGATCTGGCCGCCCTGCGGCGGGCCGTCTCCACCCTCGAGAATCCCGGACTGGCCGCGCGCCTCTCGGCCGCCGCCGGCGCCCCCCTCGACATGATCGGCCGCGCCCTGCCGGCCCCGGTGACGGAGGCGGTCTCGCGCGCCACCGAGAGTGCCATGCGCACCTCCCTGCGGGTGGCGCTCGCCACCCTGCCGGAGGCGGGGCCTGCCGCCATCGATCCGGCCAAGCTCGACGACATCCTCGAGGCGGCGACGGACAAGGTGCTGGTCCCGGATTCGCGGATCTCCCAGACGGCGCAGCGCTTCGCCCGCTACTTCCCCAGCAGCGCGTTCGGCCACAAGGCCCTGGCGGCCGTCTCGGGGGCGGTGGGCGGCGCCTTCGGGCTGGCGACCCTGGCGGTGGAGCTGCCGGTCTCCACCACCCTCATGCTGCGCTCCATCGCGCAGATCGCCCGCGAGGAGGGGGAAGACCTCTCCGATCCGGCCAATGCCCTGTCCTGCGTCCAGGTTTTCGCCCTCGGCGGCCGCAGCGAGAGCCCGCTCACGGAGAACGGCTATTTCGCGGTCCGCGCCGCCCTCGCCAAGACCATGGCGGAGGCCGCGCGCTATGCCGGCAACCGCGCCCTGCTCGACGAGGCCGCCCCCGCCCTGATCCGCTTCTCGGCCCAGATCGCCGCGCGCTTCGGGATCGTGGTGTCGCAGAAGGTGGCGGCGCAGGCGGTGCCGATCCTCGGCGCGCTCGGCGGCGCCGCGGTGAACGCCGCCTTCATGGACCATTTCCAGGCGATGGCCCGGGCCCACTTCACCGTGCGCCGGCTGGAGCGGGCCTACGGCGCCGCCGCGGTGCGGGCGGCCTACGAGGTCGAGAAGGCCTCCTTGGCCGCCTGAGTTCACGCCTTCGGGTAGCGCGCCCGCAAGAGGGCGTGGACGAGCCGGGCGGTCTGCACCTCGCCGCCCTCGGGACGGCCCGGCTTCGTCGACGGATTCCAGCCGTAGAGATCGAAATGGACGTGGCGCCGCGTGGCGGGGGCGAAGCGGCGCAGGAACAGCGCCGCCGTGATGGCCCCCGCGAACGGCCCACCCGAGACGTTGTTGAGGTCCGCCACCTTGGACTCGAGCAAGCGGGCATAGGGGCCGTGGAGCGGCAGACGCCAGACCGGGTCCGCCACCGCGAGCCCCGCCTGCGCGACGGCCTGGGCCAGATCCTCATCCTCGGTGAAGAAGGCCGGGAGATCGGGACCCAGCGCCACGCGGGCCGCCCCCGTGAGGGTGGCGAAGTCGATCAGGAGCTCCGGGGCCTCCGCATCGGCCAGGGCCAGGGCGTCGGCCAGGATCAGGCGCCCCTCCGCATCGGTGTTGCCGATCTCGACGGTGAGCCCCGACCGGCTGCGGATGACGTCGCCGGGCCGGAAGGCGTCGCCCCCCACGGCGTTCTCCACCGCCGGAACGATGAGGCGCAGGGCCACGTCGAGGCCCTCGCCCATCACCATGTCGGCGGCGGCGATGGCGGCGGCCGAGCCGCCCATGTCCTTCTTCATCAGCAGCATGCCGCTCGACGGCTTGATGTCGAGGCCGCCGGTGTCGAAGGCCACGCCCTTGCCCACCAGCGTCACGCGCGGCGCGTCGGCGCGGCCCCAGCGCAGGTCGACGAGGCGCGGCGCCCGTGGCGAGGCGGCCCCCACCGTGTGGACCAGGGGGAATTCTCGCGCGAGATCGGCGCCCTCCGTCACCGCCACCGTCGCGCCGTGGCGCTCGGCCAGGGCGCGGATCGCCGCCTCGATCTCGGCCGGGCCGCAATCGTTGGCGGGGGTGTTGATGAGGTCGCGCCCGCGCCCGACCGCCTGGGCGATCCGCAGAATCGCCTCGTCCGCGACGCCGTCCGGCGCCACCAGGGCCGGGCGCGGCGCATCGGCCTCACGATACCGGGTGAAGCGATAGTTCCCCAGAAGCCAGGCGAGGCTCGCCTCGGCGAGGTCGAGCCCCTCGGCCGGCGCGAAGCGATAGGCGCCGGGGGGGAGGGCACCCGGCAGCTTGCCGGCGATGAGCCGGTCGGCCGCCCCCGCTTTCGGGTCGCCGAGGCCGAACAGGACAGCGGCGAGGCTTCCGTCCGCGCCGGGCAGCAGGGCGATCCGGCCGGGTTTGGGCTGAAAATCCACCGCCCGCGCATAGGCCGCCTGGCCCGCGGGGAGCGCCGCCAGCCGGTCCGGCCAGAGGGCGGAGGACACGCAATGGATCGGCGTGGCCGGCGTACCGGGTGGCAATAGGGCGTTCAGGGTCTCGCTCCGGGGTCGGCCGCCGCGCGTTAAGGGCGGGTTAGGGTTAACGGTCTACCACCGGTGAACCGGGGCCGTGAAGCGTGGCCGGCGACATCGGTGCGGAGCGGGTGAAGGTGGCGGCGCGGATGCGGATTTCTCGAGCCTCGGCACGCCTCGCCGCTGCGGCGGCGATCGCCCTGCTGGCCGCCGGCTGCCAGTCGCGCGGCGGCCCGGAGACCACCGGATCGATCGGCGGCCTCTCGCTGCCGTCCTTCGGGCGAAAAGTAGGACCGTCGGTGATCGGCCGCCGCGAGGTGGACGCCCTCGGCGAGAAATACGCGGCCGATTCCAACGACGTGGCCCTGGCCCTGCGCTACGCCCAGGCCCTGCGCGCCACCAACCAGAAGCCGCAGGCCGTTGCGGTGCTGCAGCAGGCCGCCCTGCGCAATCCCAAGAACAACGCCGTGCTGGCCGCCTACGGAAAGAGCCTGGCCGATGTCGGCCGGTTCAGCGAGGCCGCCGAGGTGCTTCAGAACGCCCATACGCCGGCCAGGCCCGATTGGCGGGTGCTCTCGGCGCAGGGCGCCGTGGCCGACCAGCTCGGCAACCACGCCCAGGCGCAGGGCTTCTACGAGGCGGCCCTGAAGATCGTCCCCGGGGAGCCGGTGATCCTGTCCAATCTCGGACTCTCCTACATGCTGGCGCGCCGGCTTCCCGAGGCGGAGGCCACCCTGCGCCTCGCCTCCGGCCAGCCCGGTGCGGATGCGCGCGTGCGCCAGAACCTCGCCCTGGTGCTGGGTCTGCAGGGGAAGTTCGCCGATGCCGAGGCGGTCTCGCGCCAGGACCTGTCGCCCGAGGAGGCGGCCGCCAACACCGCTTCGCTCAAGGCCTTCGTGAGCCAGCCCAACAGCTGGAAGGCGATCAAGGCCTCCGACGCCCGGTCGAAGGCGCTTCCACGCGGGTGAGGGCCGCTACGCCAGCATCGGCACCGAGAGGGTGGCGCGAGGACCGTCCTCCTCGCCATCGAAGATGCCGGCGGTCAGAACCAAGCCGTAGACGCAGCCGGTATCGAGGTTCGTCCGGAACGGGCGCAGATCGGGCTTGCCGCTCCGCTGTGGCGTATGCCCGTGCACCACGTGGCGTCCGAAATCGTAGTCCTGGGTCGTGAAGGGTTTGCGGATCCACAGCCGGTTCTCGACATCCGGATCGATCCCGGGATGACCCGGCCGAAAACCGGCATGGACGTAGTAGTGGCGCTCATCCGCATGCACGGTGGGCAGGGCCGACATCCAGTCGAGCACCGCGTGCGGCAGGTTCTCCGGATCCTGAACGCCGAACGCGGCCAGGGTCGCATCGCCGCCATTCTCGAGCCAGGCGGTGGCCCCGAGGGCGTCGCGATACGCCTTCAGCATCAGCGCCTCGTGGTTTCCCATGAGGCAGGTGACGGCATCCGGCTCCCTGGCCTGAAGGTCGCGCAGGATGCGCACGACATCGGCGCTGTCCGGCCCCCGATCGACGTAATCGCCGAGGAAGACCAGGCGCCGCGCCCGCCCGTCCCGGTGACGCTCGATCTCGACGAGCAGCCGCGTCAGCGCGTCGGCGCAGCCGTGAATGTCGCCGATCGCATAGGTCAGATCCTGCATGATACGCGCCCCGCCCCCTCGTCGCGCGGAGCCTAGCGCAACGCCCCGCTTCCGGAAGCGGGCGATCGTCGCTCGGGTGATCTGCGCTACCGGAAGACCTGGATGATCGCCGGCGTCAGGATGACCACGAAGAGCACCGGCAGGAAGAACAGGATCATCGGCACGGTGAGCTTCGGCGGCAGGGCCGCGGCTTTCTTCTCGGCCTCGTTCATGCGGCTGTCCCGGCTCTCCTGGGACAGGACGCGCAGGGCCTGCCCCACCGGCGTGCCGTAGCGCTCCGCCTGGATCAGCGCGGTGGTGCAGGCCTTGACCGGATCGAGGCCGGTGCGGGTGGCGAGGTTCTCGTAGGCCTGGCGGCGATCCGGCAGGTAGGACAGCTCCGCCGTCATCACGGCGAGTTCCTCCGCCAGCACCACCGATTGGGTCACGATCTCGATGCTCACCCGCTTGAAGGCGTGCTCCACCGACATGCCGGATTCGACGCAGATCAGCGTGAGGTCGAGGGCGTCGGGCCAGCCGCGCCGGATGTCGCTCTGACGCTTCTTGGCGGCGTTGAGCAGGTAGAGTTCGGGCGCCTTGATGCCGAGCAGCAGGGCGGCGATGACGATCATCAGTCGGATCGTGAAGGGCTGGTCGAGCACCTGGAGCACGAAGACGTAGAAGGCCGCCACGATGGCCATGACGATCGGCGTGACGAGGCGAAAGAACAGGAAGCCGGTCTCGGCGCCGGCGGAGCGGTAGCCCGCCATCGTCAGCTGCTTCTTGGCGGTCTCGGTCCCGAGCCAGCGCTCCAGGCTGAAGCGCTCCACCACGCGCTTCATGTAGGCCTTGGGCGCGACGCGCAGGCTCGTCTTGTTGGCGAGACGCTCGCGTTCGCGCCGGCGCAGGTCCTCGCGCTCCTCGCCCACGAGCCGCATCCGCTTGCCGAGCCGGTCCGGCTCCAGCACCGGCTGCAGCAGGGTGTAGGCCGTGGCGGCGACGGCGATCCCGGTCAGCACCATGCCGAGGAAGCGGGGATCGGTGACGCGGGCGGCGATGGCATCCAACATCGATGGCTCTCTGCGGTGTCGGGCCGGGGCGACCTTGGTTCGGATCAGACGTCGAAGGCGATCATCTTCTTCATGGTGAAGATGCCGAGCGACATCCAGATGGCGGAGGCGACCAGCGCCATCTTGCCGATATCCGTGCGCCACAGCAGCGAGATGTAATCCGGGCTGGACAAGTAGGTGAGCGTCGCGACGATGAACGGCAGCGCCGCGATGATGCCGCCCGATGCCTTGGCCTCCATGCTCATCGCCTGGATCTTGCCGGCCATCTTCTTGCGCTCGCGCAGCACCCGCGACAGGTTCGCCAGGGCCTCGGAGAGGTTGCCGCCGGATTTGGCCTGGATACCGATGACGATGGCGAAGAAGTTGACGTCCGAGACCGGGACGCGCTCGTACATCCGCACCAGGGCGTCGCCGATCGACATCCCCAGGGTCTGCGCCTCCACGGCCAGCCGGAATTCGGTCCGGATCGGCTCCTCGGCCTCGCGCGAGATGATGCGCAGGCAATCGCCCACCGGGATGCCGGCGCGGACGCCGCGGGTGATGATGTCGATGGCGGTGGGAAGCTCGTTGATGAAGGCCGCGATGCGCCGCTTGCGCAGGTAGCCGAGCATCCATTGCGGCAGGCCCCAGCCGCCGACGAACAGGGCGCCGAGGCCGACGAGCGGAGAATCCGTCACGAGGACCATCAGGACGGCGAGACAGAACGCCGCGATCGCCGAGACGACGTAGAACCGCTCCTTCGAGAGGGTCAGGCCGGCCCGGGCGAGCTTGAGGTCCAGGGTCACCTTGGTGCCCTGTTTCTTGGCCTCCACCTCCTTGAGGCTCTTGGCCACCTGCTCGCGCCGGTTGACGATGACGGCGCGGCCGGTGGTCGAGGCCACCACGCCGATCGCCTTGCGTCGCTCCTTGGAGCGGCGCTCGCCGCTGAGCAAGGGCAGGAACACCGCGTAGGCGATCCCGCCCGCCGCCAGGGCGGCGAGGCCGGCCGCGAGGGGCAGGTTCAGGCCGCTCATGGCCGGGGACGCCGTGACGGGAGGGTGCCGCTCACGCGATCCCTCCGTCGAGCGAGGCGGCGGCGTCGAGGGCCTCGGCCAGCGCCCGCTCCTCGCCGTAATAGCGAGCGCGCTCCCAGAAGCGCGGGCGGCCGATGCCGGTGGAGCGATGGCGGCCGATGAGCTTGCCGCTCGCATCCTCGCCGAGCACGTCGTAGACGAAGAGATCCTGGGTGATGATCACGTCGCCTTCGAGGCCCATCACCTCGGTGATGTGGGTGATGCGGCGCGAGCCGTCGCGCAGGCGGGTCGCCTGCACGATGACGTCGATGGAGCCGACGATCATCTCGCGCAGGGTCCTGGACGGCAGGCTGAACCCCCCCATGGTGATCATCGACTCGATGCGGGCCAGCGCCTCGCGCGGCGAGTTGGCGTGCAGCGTCCCCATCGAGCCGTCATGGCCGGTATTCATCGCCTGGAGCAGATCGAACGCCTCCGGTCCGCGCACCTCGCCGACGATGATCCGCTCGGGCCGCATGCGCAGGCAGTTCTTGACGAGGTCGCGCATGGTGACCTG
>JAKONB010000032.1 GCA_022702195.1 Beijerinckiaceae bacterium
GTGGGTGAGCGCACCCGCGAGGGCAACGATCTCTACCACGAGATGATCGAGTCCAAGGTGAACATGGATCCGAAGGAGCACAACGGCTCGGCCGAAGGCTCCAAGTGTGCCCTGGTCTACGGCCAGATGAACGAGTCCCCTGGCGCCCGCTCGCGTGTCGCGCTTACCGGCCTGACCATCGCCGAGGATTTCCGCGATCAGGGCCAGGACGTTCTGTTCTTCGTGGATAACATTTTCCGCTTCACCCAGGCCGGTTCGGAAGTGTCGGCGCTCCTCGGCCGAATCCCGTCGGCGGTGGGCTACCAGCCGACCCTGGCTACCGACATGGGTGCCCTCCAGGAACGCATCACCACCACCACCAAGGGCTCGATCACCTCGGTGCAGGCCATCTACGTGCCAGCCGACGATCTGACCGACCCGGCGCCTGCCGCCTCGTTCGCCCACCTGGATGCCACGACCGTGCTGTCGCGCTCCATCGCCGAGAAGGGCATCTACCCGGCCGTCGATCCGCTCGACTCCACCTCGCGTATGCTCAACCCCGTCGTTCTCGGCGAGGAGCATTACGACGTGGCCCGGCGGGTCCAGCAAACCCTGCAGCGCTACAAGGCCCTGCAGGACATCATCGCGATCCTAGGCATGGACGAGCTGTCGGAAGAGGACAAGCTGACCGTGGCTCGCGCCCGCAAGATCGAGCGCTTCTTCTCGCAGCCATTCTCGGTGGCCGAGATCTTCACTGGCTCGCCAGGCATCCAGGTTCCGCTCGCCGATACCATCAAGGGCTTCAAGGGCCTGGTGAACGGCGATTACGATGACCTGCCGGAGGCGGCCTTCTACATGGTCGGCACCATCGAGGATGCCAAGGAGAAGGCGAAGAAGATCGCCGCAGCGGCCTGAGGCGTGAACTCCAAGATCGTTCTCCTCATCGTTGGTCTCGTGGTGGGCGGTCTCGCCGGGTATCTGACCCGGCCCGAGGCTGCCGAGATCAAGGTCGGCTCGTTCAGCCTCGAGGTCCAGGGGGATTCGCCCGCCGGAACGCGCGGCGGATCGCTGACCACGGGGCAGATGCAGCATGTCGGTATCTTCGCCGTCATCGGCGCGATGCTCGGCCTCGGGATCGGCTTCATCGCCGATCGCCGTCGGGCCTAAAATTAATCGGGCGGCGCCGGGGAACTCACCCAGCGCCGCCTTATCGAGAAGCCAACCCGAATCGGGATTCGCGACGTCATGGCCACTTTCCAGTTCGATTTCGTCGGCCCCGAGCGGACGCTGTATTCCGGTCAGGTCGAAGCGGTCCAGCTCCCGGGCTTCGAGGGCGAGATGACCGTGCTCCCGGGCCATGCCCCAGTGCTCGCGGCCCTCAAGGTCGGCGTCATCGTGATCAGCGAGGCCGGGCATGCCGGAAAGCGTGTGCTGGTCCGCGGCGGCTTCGCCGATATCGGCCCGACCTCGGTCACCGTCATCGCCGAGCGGGCCAATCCATTCGAAGAGATCACCCCGGATTCGCTCGACAAGGACATCGCCGCCGTCGAGCTTCTGCGCGATGCCACCGAGGATTTCGCCAAGAAGGACGAACTCACCGGTCAGATCGTTCAGCTCCGCGACGCCAAGGTCGCGCTGAACATGTGATCTCAGGCGGTCGCGCGGTCGAGCAGATCGGTCCGCGCGGCCTCGCCCTCCGGGCAGCCCAGCTTCAGCCACAGGGACTTGGCGAGGGCCAGTCTACGCCCGACCTCCGGACCGGGAAGGACGCCACGGGCGACGAGATCCGCTCCGGTCAACGGAAACCGTGGCATCGAGACGGACCCATTCCGTATCTCAATGAGCAGGGACCGAGCGTCGTCGGTCACGCTCGGACGCGGCTCTCCGCGAACAGCATCGAGACCGAGACCGACCGCCGGAAAACCGTGGATCGCCGTAAGGCGCCGTACGTCGTCGGCATCGATCTGCGGCATTGCCTGGAGGGCGGCCAGGACGCGCGCATAGGCGACCAGCAGGGCGCATTCGGCCCTGGCGAGTCTCAGGCGGACGCGCAGGCGCTCCGCGTCGTCGATCGAGAACACGGTCAGAGCCGCCAAGCAGCCGATCTCTTGGGCGTAGGGGCGCGGTGATTCCCCGGCATTGAACATCGCACCTGCCTGCAACACGCGTTGCAATCGTCCGACGTCGCCGAGGCCGCCGATGAGGCGCGTCAGCAGACCGCCGTCGCTGAGAATACCGATGGCCGCGACGGCGCCCGGCGCCGCCAGCAGCTTCAGAAACTCGTCCCGAATCCGCTCGCGGGAGAGGCCGTCCAAGGCGTCGCGGGCCGCGATGCAGGCCCGCAGACCGGCCGGGTCCGGAGCATCCAGGCCGTAGCGGGCATGGAAGCGGAAGAACCGCAGGATCCGCAGGGCGTCCTCGCGAATCCGGGTGCCGGCCTCACCAATGAAACGAACGCGTCCCGTTGCAAGATCCGCCATGCCTCCCGTCGTGTCGTGGAGGGTCCCATCGACAGCCACCGCCAGGGCATTGATCGTGAAGTCCCGGCGTTGCGCGTCCCGTTCGAAACTTCGGCCGAACCGAACGACGGCGTGACGGCCGTCCGTCTCGATATCCTCACGCAGGGTGGTGACTTCGAAGGCATGGCCGTCGGCGAGCAGCGTCACCGTCCCATGCTCGATTCCGGTGGGAATGCTGCGCAGGCCGGCCGCCTTCGCCCGTGCGATGACCCGGTCGGGTCGCAGCGTGGTGGCGAGGTCGATGTCGTTGACGGCGCGGCCGAGCAGGGCATCGCGCACGCAGCCGCCGACGAGGCGCGTTTCCTCGCCCGCCATCGCCAGCGCGGCCATCACCCGCGCAACCCCCGACTGCGCGAGCAGACGCCTCGGCGCCTCCGGGTCGAGCACCCGCTCGCTCACTGAAACCGCCCCGGCACCACCACGCCGTTCTCCATATGGGGTGGGACGTAACCGCCGCGGTGACGCTCGCCCGTCAGTCCGGTCACGACCAGCGAGAGGATCACCAGCACGATCCCGCCCAGCGTCAGACGAAAGACCTGTCCCTCCCAATGGGCATGGTGCCTGGGATGCCGCCCGCTGATCGCGAGATAGATCGCGAAGACGATGAACGGCAGGAGGAAGATCAGGATCTCCTGGACGATTCTGCGGATCATGGCGCTCTTATCGAGGGAAGGGGCCGGGGCGGCGGCGACGCGTCATGTCACGGAAACAGGCGCTCGTGGAGGTTGTTCACGATCCCGGCGGTGACGCCCCAGATCCGATGGGGACCGTACGCGATCACGTAGTAGCGCCGGATCCGGCCCTGCCAGACCCGGCTCTCGATTTGCCGGAACCGCCGGTCGAGAAGATAGGTCAGCGGTACCTCGAAGGTAGCGGCGACCTCCGCGGCATTGAGGTGCAGCGGGGCCTCCGGGGCGACGAGACCGAGAACCGGCGTGACCAGGAAGCCGGAGGCCGAAAGGTAGGGATCGAGGTAGCCCAGGGTCCGGATGGCGTCGGCCTCGAGGCCGATTTCTTCGTGGGCTTCCCGCAGGGCCGCCTGGATGGGGGTCGCATCGTCCGGATCGATCTTTCCGCCCGGAAAGGCGATCTGGCCGGAATGGTCGCGCAGATGCGCCGCCCGCAGCGTGAAGAGGATGTGCAGGCCGTTCGCGCGCGGGATCACCGGGACCAGCACGGCCGCATGACGGTGCGGTGCGGCCGGGATGAAATCGGGCGTGGCATCGAGATCGTGGTCGCCGCGCGGGTTCGAGGTCGGATCTCCCGGTCCGGGGGGCTCCAGCACGAGGTGGGTGGCGGCACGGGCGAGCAGATCGCCCAGCGCGTCGTCCCGGGTCTCGACGCCGCCGCTCATGCGGGGTCGGCGGGCGCGATACGGTGGACCAGGCCGCCCGCCGACAGGCAGAGCTGACCGTCGCATTCTTCGGCCAGCGCAACGAGGTCGTACGTGAGGGCGCGCGTCACCAGGGCCCAGAGCCCGCGCCGGACGTGGATGTACGGCCGAAGGCCGCCGGCCTCGTCCTGGTCGAAGCGCAGCGCGTGTTCGGCATCCACCGGAACGAGGTCGTCGACATTGGTCCGGAAGGCGATGCGACGGTCCGCCCCGTCGCCCTCCACCGCCATCTCGACCGCGACGAAGGGCGCGTCGTCCACCGTGATGCCCACGCTCTCCGCCGGCGTCACCAGCACGATGCGGCCATCGGGCTCGCGTCTGAGGATCGACGCGAAGAGCTTCACCAGGGCCGGGCGCCGGATCGGCGAACCGTTGTGGAACCAGGTGCCGTCGGACGCGATGCGCATGTCGATCTCGCCGCAATAGGGCGGGTTCCACGCGTCCACGGGGGGCAGCCCGCGCCGGGGGAGGTCGCCCAGGGCGGCGCTGAGCCGGTCGATTGTGGGATCGGACGGGGGGGCGTCGCTCTGCGTCATGGGTCCATCAGATAGCATCGAAGTCGCCGAGGGAAACGCCTTCTCCGCCCCCCGGAGTGGCATCGGGGTCAGGGTCGGCCTCTCCCGTGCGCCTGCGGCGTCGCGTCGACCTTGCCAGCGCGGCGCAAAGGGCGCCACACTCCGCCCCCTTCGGCCCTTGCCCCGGGCCCCGAGATGCCGCCGTGATCGACCTCCCGACGTCGCGGCGGGACGCGAGGACAGACCTGCATGAGTCAAATCGCCCAGCCAGCCGTGACCCTCGACGACGGCATCGTCGCGACGGCGGAAGCCTGTCTCGGTCTGGTGGGACAGGCGCGCGAGGCGGTCCACCGGGTGATCTTCGGCCAGGAGCAGGTGGTCGATCTCTCGCTGATCACGATTCTGGCCGGCGGCCACGGCCTCCTCGTCGGGCTTCCCGGCCTCGCCAAGACCAAGCTCGTGGAGACCTTGGGCACCGTGCTGGGACTCGACGGCCGCCGGGTGCAGTTCACCCCCGACCTGATGCCCTCCGACATTCTCGGCACGGAGATCCTCGACGAGGATGCCGACCGGCATCGCTCGTTCCGCTTCGTGAAGGGACCGGTCTTCACGCAGCTCCTGATGGCGGACGAGATCAACCGCGCGAGCCCCCGCACCCAGTCGGCGCTCCTCCAGTCGATGCAGGAATATCATGTCACGGTGGCGGGCGAGCGGCACGATCTGCCCGCCCCCTTCCATGTGCTCGCGACGCAGAATCCGCTGGAGCAGGAAGGCACCTATCCTCTGCCCGAGGCCCAGCTCGACCGCTTCCTCTGCC
>JAKONB010000056.1 GCA_022702195.1 Beijerinckiaceae bacterium
TAGCGCAGAGCATGGAGCGGGATGCCGTTCTCCTATTTCCGACGGAGACTCTCTGCCATGACACTCCCCTTCCATCGCTTGCCGCGCGCAGTTCCCCCGTGCATTGCGGAGCACCATGAGCGCCGACCCCGATGAGATCCGGCCGGCACAAGGAGACCCGATGAATCGGCGCGAGGCGGTCGCGGCGGCGCTGGCGCATCTCGCGCCGCGCCTGCCCGAGTTCGAGACGGAGGCGGTGATCGACCGTGCCCTGGCGAGCCCGGGCCTGCGCAACGCACGACCCGAGACGGGCGCGTGGCTCGCCCTCGTGACCTATGCCCGCCACGTCTTCACCGAGTACGACGCCCTGCTGGATGAGGGCTACGACCGTGACAGCGCCCGGCACTTCGTCCTCGACGACCTCAACGCGGCGCTCGCCGAATGGGGCGCGCGCCGCCGGGTCTCCGATGAAGAAACCGCGCCCGACGACGATTCCGAGATGCCCTGATCCGTGATGCAGGTCTCGTTTGCCAGGGTAGGCCTTGCCGCTTACGTGTCCGCGCGGCATCGTCCCGCGCCCGGCCAGCCTTTCCGGCCGGGATAGGTCAAGGATTTGGGTATCATGAAGATCAGCGCGCGCAACGTCCTCAAGGGCAAGGTCATCTCGGTCGAGAAGGGCGCCACCACCGCTCATGTGAAGATCGAGATCGCGGGCGGCCAAGTGGTGACGGCCTCAATCACCAACGAATCCGTCGACAGCCTCAAGCTGATCGTGGGAGGCGAGGCCTATGCCGTGGTGAAGTCGTCCGACGTGCTGGTCGCCGTGGATTGAGGACGATGCGCCGCCGCGCGGCCTTCCTGCTCCTCGCCCTCGCGGCCACGGCCGCGCGGGCGCAGGACGAACGTCAGCCGATGCCGGCCGCCGACCCGGCATCCTGCACGCAGTTCGACTGGTCGCTGCTGCGCGAGCAAGCCTGGTTCTCGGCCGCCGGCCTGCCGCGGGTCGAATCCGGCGGCACCCTGCCGGCAGCGATGCCGGCCGCCCTCCTCAAACTGAAGCCGCAGGCGGAGCTCACCCCGCCCTTCCCGCCGTCGCGGGAGGCAAAGCCCGGCACGTTTGGCGGCATCCTGCACCTCGACGCGCCGCTCACCCCCGGCGCCTATCAGGTCACCGTGTCGGACCGGGCCTGGGTCGACGTCAGCCAGGACGGCACGACGACCCGTCCGGTCATAGCCCACACCATGCGGCCCGGTTGCCCGATGCTGGCGAAAAGCGCGCGTTTTCAACTCGGTACCGCGCCTATTACCATTCTGGTGAGCAATGCCGCCTCGGACACGATCCGCATCGCGGTCGCTCCGGTGGAGTAGCGGCGCCGCGCACCCTCGACGGGCCGATCCCCGATCGACTAGCGTGGCATTGGATGATGTTGTCCGATCCTTCACGATCCTCGGTGGTTCCGGCCGCCGGGGGCGCATTCTCGGGAGCCTGTCCGCTGACCCTCCTCCGACTCGCGACGACGCTCCTGCTCCTCGGCCTCCCCCTGTCGGCGCAGGGCCAGGACCGGGGCAGCGTCAACCCCAAGCCCTTGCCGCCGCTCGCCAATCCGGATGCGCCGGACACGCCCGCCAAGGCCCTGTTCGGCCGCGCCACCACCCCCGCCCCCGGCCCGGCCCACGCCTATGGCTCCTACGCCAAGGGTTGCTTCTCGGGCGGCGAGGCGCTGCCCGTCGACGGGCCGAACTGGCAGGTGATGCGCCTGTCGCGCAACCGGATGTGGGGCACCCCGCCGCTTGTCGAATTTCTGGAGCGGCTCGCCGCGAAGGCCCCGCGCGTGGGCTGGAACGGCCTCCTCGTCGGCGACATGTCGCAGCCGCGCGGCGGCCCGATGCTCACCGGCCACGCCTCGCACCAGCTCGGCCTCGATGCCGACATCTGGCTGACCCCGATGCCCGACCACCGCATGAGCCGGGCCGAGCGCGAGGAGACCTCCGCCACCAACGTGGTGCGGGCCGACCGTCTCGACATCGACCCCCAGGTCTGGACGCCGGAGCACCTCAAGCTGATCCGGATGACGGCGCAGGAGCGCGAGGTGGCGCGCATCTTCGTCAATCCGGCGATCAAGAAGGCTCTGTGCCGCGAGGCCGGCGGCGACCGGGCCTGGCTGTCCAAGGTGCGGCCGATGTACGGGCACAACTACCACTACCATATCCGCCTCGCCTGCCCGGCGGGCCAGGACGATTGCGGCGACCAGGCCCCGCCCCCCGCCGGCGACGGCTGCGGCGAGGAACTCGCCTACTGGTTCAGCGACGCGGTGATGAACCCCAAACCCGCGACGAAGCCCCCGCGGCCGAAGCCCCCCATGACCATGGCCGCCCTTCCGGCCGCCTGCCGGATGGTGCTGAAGGCGCGCTGACGGACATTCCCCGCCGCCCCTCAAGGGGCGGCCAGCCGGACGACAGGATTGCGATGGGCGAACGGATCACGATCAGGGCCGGGGACGGCACGCAGGCGGTCATCGCGGCCGATGGCGC
>JAKONB010000071.1 GCA_022702195.1 Beijerinckiaceae bacterium
GCGGGGCCGGCAGGTCGGAGGGCAGCAGGTTGCCGGCCGCGTTGATCGCCGCCTGAACCTGCTGCTCGGCGA
Source organism: Beijerinckiaceae bacterium (assembly GCA_022702195.1). Taxonomy (GTDB): domain Bacteria; phylum Pseudomonadota; class Alphaproteobacteria; order Rhizobiales; family Beijerinckiaceae; genus Methylobacterium. The sequence continues at coordinate 73 of JAKONB010000071.1, forward strand.
TGTCGAGGGGCAGGTCGAGGCTGAATTGCAGGGTGACGACCGAGGCGCCCGCCGAGCTCTGCGAGGTCATCTGATTCAGGTTGGCGAGCTGGCCGAACTGGCGCTCCAGCGGCGCGGTCACCGCCGAGGTCATCACCTCGGGGCTGGCGCCGGGATAGAAGGTCTGGATCTGGATCGTCGGGTAATCCACCGACGGCAGCGCCGAGACCGGCAGGTTCAGGTACGACACCATGCCCACCAGCAGGATCGCCAGCATGAACAAGGTGGTGGCGACCGGCCGCAGGATGAAGAGGCGGGACGGGTTCATGGGGTGCCCCCCATGCGCGGCGCGGCTTCACCCCCTCGCCCCCGTGCGGGGGTGAGCGATCGCAGGGAGAGGTCCGCACTTCTTGGGCGATCGTCACGCGGCTCGAACGCTCGCGACCGGCCCGCAGAGGAGGGAGCGAGATGCGCACGCATCGCGTCGCCGCCGCCCCTCACTGCGCGGCCGGCCGCTGGCGGCGGCGCTCGCGCTTCTGGGACTCGGGGGCGACGGCGTCGGCCTTGGCTGCGTCCTTGGCCGCATCGGCCTTGTCGGCCTCCTTGACCGGGGCGGCGGCGGGCGTCGGGGTCCCATCGGTGGTCGTCCCCGGGGATTTGTCCGAGGCCTTGTCCGCGCCGCCCTCGGTGATGCGCACGCTCGCCCCGTCGCGCAGGCGGTCGGTGCCATCGACCACCACCCGGTCGCCGACCGCCAGCCCTGTCTTGACCACGGTTCGGGCGCCGTCCGCCTCGCCCAGCGTCACCGGCCGGACCACCACCTTGTCGTCGCCGTCCATCAGATAGACGTAGGTGCCCGGCGTGCCGCGCAGGATCGCGCCGGTGGGGACGATGGGCGCGTCCGTGATGGTGTCCACCGTGAGCTTGGCGTTGACGAACTGGTTCGGGAACAGGGAATCGTCCTGGTTCTGGAAGATCGCCCGCAGCTTCACCGTGCCGGTGGTGGTGTCGATCTGGTTGTCCACCGTGTCGAGGATGCCGGTGGCGATGAGGTTGGCGTCGCCCCGGTCATAGGCGCTCACCGCCAGCTTCGCCCCGGCGCGCAACCGCCGCATCACCCGCGCCACGTCGTCCTCCGGCAGGGTGAACACCACCGAGATCGGATGCAGCTGCGTCACCACCACGATGCTGGTGGAGGCGGCGGTGATGTAGTTGCCCTGATCGACCTGACGCAGGCCGACCCGGCCCTCCACTGGGGAGATGATACGCGTATAGGTGATGTTGAGCCGCTGCTGATCGACCAGGGCCTGGTCGGAGGCCACCGTGCCCTCGTTCTGCTTCACCTGGGCGGCCTGAGTGTCGACGTTCTGCTTGGCGATCGAATCCTGCTGGATCAGGCGCTGGAAGCGGGCGAGGTCGAGCTTGGAATTCTGCAGGAGCGCCTGGTCGCGCATGAGCTGGCCCTGGTACTGGGCGAGCAACGCTTCGTAGGGCCGCGGGTCGATCTGGGCGAGGAAATCGCCCTGCTTCACGGTCTGGCCTTCGCGGAACCCGATCTCGGTGAGGTAGCCGCTGAGCTGCGAGCGCACCGTCACGGTGGCGAGCGGCGTCACGGTGCCGAGGCCCGCGAGCACGATGGGCACGTTGCCCGCCGCGATGGTGGCGATGCCCACCGCCTGGGGCGGCTCGCCGTGGCGGCCGGCGCGCTTGCCGCGACCGCCCCCCGCTTCCGTCTGACCCGCCTGCTTCGGCGCGAAATAGGTACGGTACCCGACATAGCCGGCGCCGGCGAGCAGCAGCACGAGCAGCAGCCACACCCAGCCGCGCCCGCGGCGGGTCGGGGTGGTTCGCGTCTCGCCTGGCAGCCGCGGATAATCGCGCGCGGTCTCAGTGCGGATCGGGGAACTCTCGTTCATCGGTTCATGCCCCGCGCGCCACGCATGCCGCTCCTCGTGGGAGGGGGGTTGGGTCGCTCGGCCGTGCCGCCCGTGTCATGAACGCCCCAATGGCACCGATGGCCCAAGCCCGTGCGCTGGTTCCAAGATAGGCACCGACCTGCCCGCGCGACAGCGGGGAACGGCCGGCCTCCCCCGCCCGACACCGGAATGCCGGTGCGGCATGGTGGCGACGAACGGACGGAGCTTCGGCGCGGAGGGGCTGACCTCCGACATTCCAAGGACGGCGCGGCATGACAAGCTTTCTGACGGGCCAATACGACGCCAGTACGGCGTCGAAGTTTCCCCCGTGTTGCTGCTCGCCGAGGTCCGTGTCGCGGGGCACAACCCAGGCGTGGGCGTGATCGCTCCACCCGCGAAGGGCCGCGTGCGGCCGGGAGTGCGAGAGATGGTCGTCTCTCTGGCACTCTTCAGACAAGCAAACGGCGAGTGGAGTGTTCACCTCCGCCTCGCCGTTCATCCGTTTATCTGAAGTTGCCTAACCCTCGGAGGGGAATGGCCAGGGACCGGCGGTTGGCGCCGCCGGTCCCACCCCCCGATACGATCCGTCGTGCCGCGTCCTCAAACGATCACACGGGCCTTCGTCCCTCCGGCAACGCGGAAACGCTCCTCACGGGCGCTCGCCGGGCGGGTAGGCGCGCACCACCTCGCGGTAGGTGTCATCCACCGGTGCCACCGGGACGACGGCGCGCAGGCCGAGACCCAGGAGGGCGGTGGCCAGGGCCAGGATGAGGCAGGTACGGGTTCGCATCGCGCGTCTTCTGGCACGAATGCCCCGCGCCGGCACGAGAAAAGGCCGTCGCCGAGGCCACCTGACCACTGACGACGACTCCAGGCTATTTCTCCGGCCGGGGCAGCGCTCGCTCAAGCGAAACGAGGGGGCGAAGTCCCGCTCGAACCATCGCTGCCCCGGCCTTGAGTCCGAAACTAAGTCACGGCTGATGAATGTCAACATTCGTCAGCCGACAGCGCTGGAGGCCCCTTGGGTCGGCGTGCGCGACCGCACATTTCACCGGGCTCGTCACCCGTGCTACGCATCGCGCCCCGGGGGACCGCCCGGCCCCGACAGGGTCGCTCAACCGTCTGACGCCGCGCATGAATCCCGTCCTCGCCGCTCTGCCCACCACCATCTTCACCGTGATGTCGGGCCTCGCCCGGGAGCTCGGTGCGATCAATCTCGGCCAGGGATTCCCGGACGATCCCGGCCCGGAGGACGTCCGGGAGAGGGCGGCCGAGGCCGTCCGCGACGGCGACAACCAATACCCGCCGATGATGGGGCTGCCGACCTTGCGCGCCGCCATCGCAGCCCATTACGCGCGTCACCAGGATCTGCACCTCGATCCGCAGACCGAGGTGATGGTGACCTCCGGGGCCACCGAAGCCCTGGCCGCTTCCCTGCTCGGACTCATCGCCCCCGGCGACGAGGTGGTTCTGTTCGCGCCGCTCTACGACGCCTACCTCCCGCTGGTACGCCGCGCCGGCGGCATCCCCCGGATCGTCAACCTGGCGCCGCCGCATTTCCAGCTCGACGCGGAGGCGCTGGCGCGGGCTTTCTCCGATCGCACCCGCCTCGTCATCCTCAACAACCCACTCAATCCGAGCGCCACGGTGTTCGCCGAGGAAAACCTCGCGCTGCTCGCCGAGGCGTGCCGGCGCCACGACGTGGTGGCGATCTGCGACGAGGTCTGGGAGCACATCGTGTTCGACGGGCGGACGCATTGTCCGCTGATGGCGCTGCCCGGCATGCGGGAGCGCACGGTGAAGATCGGCTCGGCCGGCAAGATCTTCGGCCTCACCGGCTGGAAGGTCGGCTTCGTCATGGCCGCGCCCCCCCTGCTGAAGGCGGTGGCCAGCGCCCACCAGTTCCTCACCTTCACCACCCCGCCCTGCCTGCAGACGGCAGTGGCCTATGGGCTGGGCAAGGAGGACGGGTATTTTTCCGACATGCGCACCCGCTTCGCCCGCTCGCGCGACCGGCTCAGTGCCGGCTTGGCCGCGCGCGGCTTCACGGTGCTGCCCTCGGCCGGCACCTATTTCCTCAACGTCGACATCGCCCCGCTGGGCTGGGACGACGACGTGGCCTTCTGCCAGAACCTGGTGCGCCGGCACGGCGTCGCGGCGATTCCCGTGAGCGCGTTCTACGATGCGGATCCGGTGCGGACCATCGTGCGCCTGTGCTTCGCCAAGCAGGATTCCGTCCTCGACGCCGCCCTCGACCGCCTGGGCGACGCGGCCCGGGGCGCGGCATGAGGGCCGATCGCACCGGCTGCGTGGAAGCGATCGCGCACGCGCACCGGGCACCGCTTGCGGGCCGCTCCGGTCGGGGCCACATCGGATCGTATGAAGACGCCGCGCATCCCCCGGAGCCCGACCATGGACTTCACCCACACTGCCGGGGCCGCCACGGCGTTCCGGCCGCAGGCCGACGACCGAGAGGCGACGCTGCTGCGGCTGGAAGCCTTCGCGCACCTGATGGACACGGCCTTCGTGATCCCCGGCATCAACCGGCGGGTGGGGCTCGATGCGGTGATCGGCCTGGTGCCGGTGGTTGGCGACATCGCCGGGATGCTGCTGTCCTCCTACATCATCTTCGAGGCGCGCCGCCTCGGCGTCCCGCGCTGGCTCGTGGCCCGCATGGCGCTCAACGTCGCCTTCGACGGGGCGATCGGCTCCGTGCCCCTGGCGGGCGATATCTTCGACGCCGCCTTCAAGGCCAATCGCCGCAACGTCCGCCTGTTGCGCCGCCATCTCGAGAAGCATGGCGGCCTGCGTCCCAACGAGATCGAGGGCACGGCGGTCCGCATCGACGGCTGAGCGGGGGCGAAGGCCGCGCGGACGCCGCGTGGGGGGCCGGCCCCGCCCGCGGCCTGCCTGACCGCAGGCGATCCTGGATCGCCCGCCGCCGGCTGGACGGGAGGCCGGGATGCGATGGGATGCCCACGGTCCGGCTCCCGGGATCAGACGCGGCCTTCGCGGACCCTTCCCCTACCGGGAGTCGCCCTCGGCTTCGAACGGTCATCAACATCCCATCCCATCCGACGACGGGCAAAACTTCCATGCCGGGATTCCCGAACCGATGAACAGGGTGGCGCATCCCCTCCCCGCCGCCCGGATCGCCCCGCCACGGACCGGTTGGCTGTCGCCGCTCAGCCGGCGGCGGCTCGCGAATTTCCGGCGCAACCACCTCGGCTTCTGGTCCTTCGTGATCTTCGCTGGGCTGTTCGGCACCAGCCTGTTCGCGGAATTCATCGCCAACGACCGGCCGCTCGTGGTCTCCTACAAGGGCGAGATCCTGTTCCCGGTGCTGATCGACTACCCGGACGAGAAGTTCGGCGGCTTCTACGCCCGGCCGAACTACCGCTCGGCCGAAACCCGCAAGGAGATCGCCGACCATGGCTGGGCGATCTGGCCGCCGATCCCGTATTCCTACGACACGATCATCGACGGGCTGCCGACGCCCTCCCCCTCGCCGCCCACCTGGATGCTCACCGAGGCGCAGTGCCAGGCGGCCGGAACCCCGTGCCGCGACCTCGAGAGGCACTGGCTCGGCACCGACAACACCACCCGCGACGTGCTGGCGCGCATCATCTACGGCTTTCGCATCTCGGTGCTGTTCGGCCTGATCCTGGCGGTGATCTCCTCGGCGATCGGCGTGGTCGCCGGGGCGGTGCAGGGCTATTTCGGCGGCTGGGTCGATCTCTCGCTGCAACGGTTCATCGAGGTGTGGAGCGGCATTCCGACCCTCTACCTCATCATCATCATCTCGGCCTTCATCGAGCCCGGGTTCTTCATCCTGCTGGGTATCCTGCTGCTGTTCTCCTGGGTGTCGCTGGTGGGGGTGGTGCGGGCGGAATTCCTGCGCGCCCGCAACTTCGAATATGTCCGCGCCGCGCGGGCGCTCGGCTTGTCCGACATCCGGATCATGAGCCGCCACCTGCTGCCCAACGCCATGGTGGCGACCCTGACCTTCCTGCCGTTCATCCTCAACGGGTCGATCGGCACCCTCACCTCGCTGGATTTCCTCGGCTTCGGCCTGCCCCCCGGTTCGGCCTCGCTCGGCGAGCTGCTCGCCCAGGGCAAGGACAACATCCAGGCCCCCTGGCTCGGGCTGACCGGCTTCCTCGTGGTGGCGATCATGCTGAGCCTGCTGGTCTTCGCCGGCGAGGCGGTGCGCGATGCGTTCGACCCTCGCAAATCCTTCGCCTGATCCAATCGTCGCTTGCCCCGAAGGGATCAGACGGCGCTCAACGGCCACCGCCCGGCTTCGCGACCCGGACCGCCAAGCTATATGAAAAATATCTCTGTCCGCTAACAGGCAGAGGGAAGCGCAACGGCAGGCTCTTAAGACAACATTTGTATGTGCAGGCCTAATCCTGCCATGCTCTGAACGACGCATCGGTGACGTGAGGCCATGACGATCCCTTCCCCGACGACCGGACCGGACGACGCGCGACTCGCGGCTCTGCGGTCTTTCCGGGTCGTCGAGGCCATGGCGGAACCCGGTCTCGACCGGATCACGCGGCTGACCGGCTTCAGCCTCGGGATGCCGATGGTCTGGATCTCGTTGATCGACGATCACTGGGTGTTGCCGCAATCCTGCTTCGGGGTTGCCCTGGCCCCCACGCCTCGCCACGCCATGCCCTGCCTGCGGGTGATGGAATCCGACGCGGTCCTGGTTGTCGGCGACCTGCATCGCGACGACCGGTTCACGACCGCCTCTTTTCCCGAACCGCTGCGCGCCATGCACTTCTATGCCGGCGCGCCCCTCGTCACGTCGGAGGGGCATCGGATCGGCGCGCTCTGCGTCATGGATTTCAATCCGAACCGGGTGCTCTCGGGATGGCAGCGCGCCACGCTCACGGGTTTCGCCGCCCTGGTGATGGATCAACTCGACCTGCGCCGCTCCGAGTTCGGGAGGGCGACCGTCGCCGGCCGGGCGGATCCCTCCGATGACGCCTGCCTCTCGGTCGATCCCGCCGGAGACGTCACCTTCGTCAACCGCGCGGCCGAGACGATGCTCGGCCATGCCCCCGGGTCAATGCTCGGCAAGAGCATCGACTGCGTCATCCCCGCGGCGCTCCGGGACGGCGACCGGGCCAACCTCGTCCAGATCGCCCGCGAGGCCATCGCGAACGGCGCGGGGCGGACGATCGAACTCACGGCCCTGCACCGCGACGGAACCCGGTTCCCGATCGAACTCTCCCTCTCCGTCCGGCAGACCCCCATGGGGAACCGCCTCGAGGCGATCATCCGCGACATCAGCGCATGGCGCGCCCGCGACCCCGTCCTGGTTCTGATGGCCCAGGGCAACACCCTGTCCGGCCTCGCCAATCGCGCGCAATTCGACGCGCGCCTGCGGGCGAGCCTCGAGGCGCGGGAGCATCCCGGCGTCCTGCTGCTCAACCTCGACGGTTTCAAGGAGGTGAATGACAGCCTCGGCCATGCCATCGGCGACATGCTGCTGCAGGCGGTGGCGGTGCGGCTGCCGCTCTGCGTGACGCAGGACACCCTGGTCGCGTGGTTCGGCGGCGACGCATTCGCGCTCATGCTGCCCTCCGGCACCGAGGCCGCGTCCTGCGCCACCGCGATCCTGGACGCCTTCCGGGCGCCGTTCCATCTGGGCGAACACACCGTCCATGTCGGGCTCAGCATCGGGGCGGCCCTGGCCACCGAGGGGGCGGTGAGCCCGGACGACCTCGTGGCCGATGCCGATCTCGCCCTGTATCAGGCCAAGACCGACGGACGCGGCTGCCTGCGGGTATTCGATCCCGTCCTGCGCCGGGCCGCCCTCGCACGCCGGACCCTGCAGGACGACCTCAGCCGTGCCCTGAAGGCCGGTGAACTGGTGCTGCATTATCAGCCGCAGGTGGCGCTCGGCACCAGCCAGGTGATCGGCGTCGAAGCCCTGCTGCGCTGGCAGCATCCGGAGCGCGGCCTGCTGCTTCCGGGCGCTTTCCTGTCGGCCCTCGAGGCGCATCCCTGCGTCGACGCTGTGGGCCGCTGGATCATCGAGGAATCCTGCCGGCAGGCCGCCGCGTGGCGGGCGGCGAAGCTCCCGCCCCTGCGGGTGGCCGTCAATCTGTTCGGGGTGCAGCTGAAGTCCGGCACCCTGGCGCGCGACGTCATGAACTCCCTCGACCGCTACCGCCTGGATCCCGCCGGCTTCGAGGTCGAGGTCACGGAACGCATCGCCCTCCAGGCCGACGACACCGTGCTGGACCCGCTGCGCGAACTCCACGCCCGGGGCGTGTCCATCGCGTTCGACGATTTCGGCACCGGATACGCTTCGCTCAGCTCGCTCAAGCGGGTCCCCCTCACCCGCCTGAAGATCGACCGCAGCTTCGTGCGCGACGTGCTCACCGGGCGGCACGATGCCGGAATCATCCGGGCGGTGCTCGGCATGGCCGACAGCTTCGGCCTGCAGGTGATCGCCGAGGGAATCGAGCGCCCCGAGCAGGAGACGATCCTGCGCGCCATGGGCTGCCACGAGGGACAGGGTTTCCTCTACGGCCAGGCGATGACGCCGAGGCAGGTCGCGGCCCTGATCCGGGGCAAGGGCAACCGCCGCCTCAGCGCGGCCTAGATCCACCGGCCCCGACCGATGGCCGGGATCGAGGCGGTCAGCGGACGTAAACACTCGTGCGGGCCGCCACCGATGCGCTGGCCCCCTGTCTGGCGGGTATGACCGGTTGGATCCGCGCTCGTGGTCTACAGCGACCGCGACGGCCTCTGGCCGAGGAGCCAGCCCCTAGCCCGCGCGAGCAGGGCCGGGCGAACGCGGGTCACGTCCGCGTCGTCCAGGAGGGGCGAGACCGACAGGGCAGCGAGATAGGCCTCCTCCGGCCCACGGCAGGCACGCAGGGCGTCGTCGGCGGCGAGGTTCGGGCTGGTGAGGCTGGCCCGCAGACCGAAGCTGCGATGGAGGCACCCCTGCCAGGCCGCGTGCAGCGCGGCGACATCGTCGGATCGCGGCCCGGACGCCACCACCGGAAGCAGACCGGCCTCGGACCAGGCGGCGCCGGACGGCATCGCGGCGGCCAGGCCGGCGAGAAGGAGGGCGGTGCGCGCGCGGTTCGTCGTCGACATCATCAGGATCCCGTGCGGGTCGGACCCTGACGCCTTACGCTTAACCGGACGTTAAACGTGGCTTTGTCGACAATCCCGTTCCGGGACGCCATTCACGGTCCCAGCGGTGCCCGGAGGTGAGAACGAGACAGAGCGTTGTCTCACGCCGGATCGGCAACCACGTCGGCAAAAATTCTCTAAGTAATTGATCTGACATCTTTTTTCAGAAAGCCGGAGACCGCCTTTCGGGACGATGCTCTAACGATTGGCGGTGGTGACCGGCGAGGCGGCGCGGCCGAGGGAGATCCAGGCCACGGCGTCCTGGCTCTCGCGCTTGATGAAAGTGTAGCCGGTCTGGCGCCAGGGCAGGATCGTGCTGGTCTTGTTGTCGAGGATCAGGTCGCCGCGATCGGTGATCAGGGTCAGCACCGCGTGGCCCTCGCCCTTCTCGTCGATGACCACGGTCATCCGCATGGCCCGGCGCGGCAGGCCCGCCTCGGCCAGGAGCTTGCGCTTCAGGAGCTGGAAATCCTCGCAATCGCCCGCGCCGTCCTCGGCGAGGTCCCAGCGGTCGGCGAGGTTGAGGTGTTCCATGTCGGTGACGGCGCGCAGCGACTTGTTCACCCGGCGGTTGACCGACACGATGGTGTTCCAGGTGGCGGCGTTGAGGGCGATGGTGGTGGGTTCGGTGCGGTCCACGGCGCATTCGGCCGCGTAGGTCTCGCAGAAGGTCGTCCAGGCGGCGATCGGCCGGGCCTGGCCCACCGCCGCGATGGCGCTGGGAACGCTCGGCAGGGAGGCCAGGGTCTGTGCACCGGCCGCCGGAGCCAGGAGCAGGCCCATCAGGACGGACGCGCCGCGAAGACGGCGGGCTGCACCCGCAATCGCCTTCAAACGCTGGGAAATCGCGATCCGCATGGCCGCCGTCCGCCTCGTTAATCTGTTGTTAACGAAGCTCTCACGGCCGAGGTTCAACGGCAATCGCCGCCTTAATAAAAGGTTAACGCTGTGGATGGCGCAATGGGTGTACCGCCGCCGGACGCAGGCCCCGATCGGACGGGCCTCGCCTGAGCTTGCCGCGAGGTGTGACGGCACCATCTTGGCCGCGAGGGAGCTTCCCAACAGCCGGGATCGTTCGGAATGATCGCTTCAGATGCGCGCCATCGCGCCTGCCGCTTCGCGGCGGGTCTCCTCGTTCTGTGCCTCGCCTGCGCACCGGCGCGAGCCCGGGACTCGCTCTTCGTCGACGCCCGGCGCGGTACGATCCTGATTCACGGAAATTACTGCGGGCCGGGCAACCGCAGTCCGCTGCCGCCGGTGGATGCCCTCGACCGGGCCTGCATGCATCACGATGCCTGCTCGCCGCCGCGGGGCGAGATCGCCACCTGCGCCTGCAACGACCGCCTTCACGCCGAGGCGGAAGCGGTGGCCAGCGATCCGCGAGCGGCGGAAAGCCTGCGCGACACCGCCGGCTTCGTGGCGGAGACCGCGCTGGCGCTGCCCTGCCGCTGACCACAGGGCGCCCCGGCCCGGGCGCCGGACCGGGGCGCCATTCCCTCAATCCTGCGGCAGGTCGGGGGTGATACCGAGCGTGTCGAGGCCCTCGCCGAGGAGGTCGGCGGCATTGGGAATCCCCAGGAGTTCGTGCGCGGCGCCCTCCCCCACAGATTCTCGCTCCCTGGCGAAGCGGACGGCCTCGGACCATTCCTCCGGCTCCATGTCGCCGCGCCCGACATAGAGCAGCGCCAGCAGGTCGGCGCGCTCGTCGTCGTTGAGACTGGCGATCACGCCGCGCACCTCCTGCTCGGTGGCGTCGTCGGTGCCCGAGATCAGCACGTCGGTGGCGCCGTCATCGATGGGGTTCGATCCGGAATCGGGATCGGTCGCCCCCTCCTTCACCTCGATCGCACGCAGCCGGAGAATGATCTCGGTGACCTTGTCGACGGCGATATCCATGAAACCCATTCCCTTGCGGCGGCCGCCGGTGGCGGCGGCCCTGAGCAGGCACAACCCGCCAGGGACGCTCGGGTTCGGTCGCCCGTGAGCCGCTGGATCGCCGGGCTCGACGGCTGCCGGGGCGCCTGGGCCGGCGTTCTCCTCGACCTCGACGCTCCGGAACGCTACCGGGCCGCCCGCTTCGCTTCGGTGGCCGACCTTCTCGATGGGCCGGAAGCGCCGGTGGTGATCGGCATCGACGTGCCGATCGGGTTGCCCGACCGGGTCGGGGCCGGCGGTCGCGTCGCCGACCGGGCGGCGCGACACGCGCTCGGGGCCGGCCGGGCCAGCGTGTTCCCGATTCCCTCGCGGGCGGCGGTCTACGCTGCCGATTACCCGGCGGCCAAGGCGCGCGCGCGCGCCACCAGCGACCCGCCCTTCGCGCCCTCCATCCAGTGCTGGAACATCTTTCGCTATGTCCGCGAGGTGGACGGGCTGATGCGGGCGCGGGGCGACCTGGCCGATCGCCTCCACGAGGTCCATCCGGAGATCGCCTTCCGGCGGCTCAATGGCGACCGGCCGCTGGGCGCGCCCAAGAAGGGTCCGGCCCGCGCGTCGGGCCTCGCCGAGCGTGCCGCCCTGCTGATCGCCGCCGGCCTGCCCGCCGCCCTGGTGATGGCGGCGCGACCGCGCGGGATCGGGCCGGACGATCATCTCGACGCCCTGGCGGCCCTGGCGGTGGCGCGCGACATCGCCGGGGGGCGGGCCGAGTCCCTGCCCGATCCGCCGGGGCGCGACGCCCACGGCCTGCCGGTGGCGATCTGGGCACCCGAGATCCGGCCGGCCGCCGAGACTGGCACTCCGCCCCAACCCTGATAAAGCGGTGCCGTATGCCCTCCTTCGCACCAGACGAGACCTGAGATGGACGACGCCATTCCGTTCCGGGACATCG
>JAKONB010000086.1 GCA_022702195.1 Beijerinckiaceae bacterium
GGACGAGATCGGCGACATCGCCCGTGCGGTGGTGACGATCCGCGACATGTCGCTGACGGAAGCCGCCCGGCAACTCGAGACCACCGAGGCCGAACGCCTCCGCGCGGAGCAGGCGCGGCGCGCGTTGCTCCGCGAACTCGCCGACAGGTTCGAAACCTCCGTCGGCGGGATCGTCGCCCACGTTTCTCAAGCCGCGACGTGCCTTCAGGCCTCGTCCGGCATGATGCGGTCGGCCGTGGAGGGCACCGCCCTGCGGTCCACCAGCGCGGCGCGGGCCGCATACCGGATGGCCGCGAATGTCGACACCGTGGCGGCGGCGGCCGGCGCGCTCGGCGCGACGGCGGGCGAGATCGGCCGGCAGGTCGTGCAGGCCACCGGGATGTCGTCCGCCGCCGTGCAGGCCGCCTCCCGCACGGGGGAGACCATGGCAGCCTTATCCGCCACCGCGACCCGGATCGGCGACGTGATCGGCCTGGTCTCGACCATCGCCGGGCAGACGAATCTGCTGGCGCTGAACGCCACCATCGAGGCGGCTCGGGCCGGTGAGGCAGGCCGCGGCTTCGCGGTGGTAGCCACGGAGGTGAAGGAACTGGCTTCGCAGACGGCCAGGGCCACCGAGGAGATCGGCCAGCAAATCGGGGCGATCCAAACGGCGACCCGTGGCGCCGCGCAGGCGATCCACGACATCACGGCGCAGATCGAGGCGATGAGCGGAGTGACGACGGGGATCGCCGGCGCGGTGGAGGACCAGGGCGTCACCACGCGGGAGATCGTGCACAGCATGTCCGAGGCTTCGGCCGGTGCCGGCCAGGTGACCACCGACATCTCCGAGGTCGCCCGGTCGGCGGAAGACGCCGGTCGAACCGCTCAGGCCGTCGCGACCGCCGCCGACGCCCTGGCCGGCCAGTCGCGCACTCTGCATGCGGAGATCGAACAATTTCTGCGCGATGTGCGAGCCGCGTGAGCGCCTCGCAGGTCCGATGAGCGACCGCGCGCCGCCTGCGCCGAGCGTGACGCGACCATCGGGGATCAGACCGCAAGGAACGGGATGCCGGCCGGCCAAGCCTGGCGCTAAATCGGGATCGCCCTCCAGGAGATCCACCATGCCACCCGCCGTGAACCGTCCGATGTCCGCGCCCGAATGGGCGATGCTGATCTGCCTGTCCGTGTTGTGGGGCGGATCGTTCTTCTTCACCGGTCTGGCGCTCTCCGGCCTGCCACCCCTCACCCTCGTCGTCCTGCGCGTCGGGCTGGCCGCGTTGATCCTTCAGCTCGTCCTGCCGTTGGCCGGACTGCGCCTGCCCCGTGACCACCGTGTCTGGGGGGCCTTCTTCGGCATGGGCGTTCTGAACAACGCCGTCCCCTTCTGCCTCATCGTCTGGGGCCAGACGCACATCGCCTCGGGGCTCGCCTCGATCCTCAACGCCACGACGCCGCTCTTTACCGTTCTGCTCGCCCATCTGCTCACCGCCGACGAGCGGATGACCGGCAACCGCCTCGTCGGCGTGCTGGTCGGCTTCCTGGGCGTCGCCGTCATGGTCGGTCCCGCCGCGCTCGTCGGTGCGGGCGACGACCTGCTGGCGCAGTTCGCCGTGCTCGGCGCGGCCCTGTCCTACGCCTGCGCCGGCCTCTTCGGCCGGCGATTCCGGCGCATGAACGTTGCGCCGCTCGCGACGGCGGCCGGGCAATTGACAGCGTCGGCGCTGCTGCTCCTGCCACTCGCGATCCTGGTGGACCGGCCCTGGACCCTGCCGATGCCGAGCGCGTCCGTCGGAAGCGCGGTCCTGGGTCTGGCGATGCTGTCTACCGCGCTCGCCTACGTGCTCTATTTTCGCATTCTGGCGCGGGCGGGAGCGACCAACCTCGCCCTCGTCACCTTCCTCATCCCCTTCTCGGCGATCCTGCTCGGCGTCCTGGTGTTGGGCGAGCGCCTCGCCCCCCGACATGTCCCCGGGATGATCCTCATCGGGTGCGGGCTCGCTTCCATCGACGGTCGCCTCCTGCGCCGCATCGGAGCGCGGCGCACCACGGCACCCGAGAGGTATCAGGGATGAGACATCTGACGCATCGTCTTGTCCGGAAAGCCGGAGACCGCCATCCGGCAGGAAGCTCAGGCGGTCGGCTGGCGCGCCTGGGCCGCCATCGCCACCAGGATCTTGCGCAGGGCGGCCATCTCCCGCACCGGCTCGGGGTAGAGCACCCGGGCGGTGCGATCTCCAGCCATCAGGTCCAGTCCCTCCGGGTCGAGGCCGGTGAGGCGCCAGGGGCCGGGCTCGGCGCCAGAGGCCATGGCGTAGAGCGCCAGCGCATCGGCATGGTCGGCATTCATGTGCTCCACCGCGCCGCGCTCGCCGGCCACCAGCGTCTCCACCCCGGCGAGGTCAAGGCGCAGCTCGCCGGCGGTCAGCACGGCCGCCTTCGCGAAGCCGCCATTAAGGTGGCCCGCCTTCGGCTCTAGGACGAAGAACCCGAAATCCGGGAAATCGGCGTAGAGCTTAGCCTTGGGATGGCGGGCGATGAAGCGCTCACGGATGCGGAGCTCGCCTGTCTCCGCCACCTGTCCCGTCACCGTGAGACGCGGATGGGCGAGCGGGTCGCCCTTGCCGCCGGCGCTGAACAGCAGTGAAGCACGCGGGTCCGCCAGCAGGTTACGGGTATGGGCGGAGAGGCGCGACAGCAGCATCAGCGGCGTGCCGTCGACATCGGTGGCGATGGTCACCAGCGAGACGAAAGGCGTGCCGTCCTGCGGATCGAGCGTCGCCAGGGCGCCCGAGCGGATCGTCCGAAGCAGGTGACGGGCGAGACCGATCGCGTCGAACGGCGCCTCGGATGCCGGCAACGGCACCGCCGGCCCGCGTGGGGCGCCTCCCTGGGGGGACTCCGTTGCGCCGGGTGCCGTCTCATCATCCGCCATGGGTCGCTCCGCCTCATCTCCGGACCCGGAGCCGCCTTCGCTCAGGTGCCGTTCAGTGCCCGATTTATAGGGGTGAAACGGCTTGGTCGCGAGGGCGTTCGAGTGCGGCCGATGGGCTTCAGTCAAGCGCAATCCGGCCGGTCGACGAAGGAAGCTCGCTTTTTCAGCACATTGGCTTTACACAGCCTGACTCTCCGCGCGAACGCGGCCCGCTCCGATGCGGCCGCCAGCGCGTTTTGCCGGCCTCCATCTGTCCGGGGGTGGGATGCGGAGATGCGGGCGTCACACCGCCCGCAGGGCCGCATCCGAGCATTAAGGAACGCGCATGCCAACCATCGCCCTCGTGGACGACGATCGAAACATCCTCACCTCGGTCTCCATCGCGTTGGAGACGGAAGGGTATCGCATCCAAACCTATACCGACGGCGCCTCCGCCCTGGACGGGCTGAAGCATTCCCCGCCGGATCTCGCGATCTTCGACATCAAGATGCCGCGCATGGATGGGATGGAGCTTCTGCGACGTCTGCGGCAGAAATCGGACCTGCCGGTGATCTTCCTCACCTCGAAGGACGAGGAGATCGACGAATTGTTCGGCCTGAAGATGGGGGCCGACGACTTCATCCATAAGCCGTTCTCGCAGCGTCTGCTCGTGGAGCGGGTGAAGGCGGTCCTGCGCCGCTTCGCTCCCAAGGACGGTCCGGGCGCCCCCGCCCGCGAGGCCGATGCCGCCGCCCGCTCCCTTGAGCGTGGCCTGCTGATGATGGACCCCGAGCGACACACTTGCACCTGGAAGGGGGAACCCGTGACCCTGACGGTGACGGAATTCCTGATCCTCCAGGCGCTCGCCCACCGCCCCGGCGTCGTGAAGAGCCGCAACGCCCTGATGGATGCGGCCTACGACGATCAGGTCTATGTCGACGACCGGACCATCGACAGCCACATCAAGCGGCTGCGCAAGAAGTTCAAGGTGACCGATACCAGCTTCGACATGATCGAAACGCTGTACGGCGTCGGCTATCGCTTCAAGGAAGGCTGAGGGCGCACCTCGCGCCCCGCTCTCCCTCCTGCCCTGCCAGTTTCGGACCATCGTGGCCATTACCGACCAAGCCGAGATCAAGCCCCGCGGCATGCTGAACTGGCCGCGGACCCTGTGGCACGGCATCGGCCAACGCGCCTCGTCGAGTCTCACCCGCCGCATCGTGGTGCTGAACCTGGTCGGGCTCTTCGCCCTGCTGTTCGGCTTCCTTTATCTCAACCAGTTCCGGCAGGGGCTGATCCAGGCGCGGGTACAGAGCCTGCTGATCCAGGGCGAGATCATCGCCGGCGCCATCGCCTCCTCGGCTTCGGTGGATACGGGAACGATCCGGATCGATCCCGACAAGCTGTTGCAACTCCAGGCGGGCGAAGGCGAGGAGGCGCCCTCGCCCCTGGCTTTCTCGCTCAATCCCGAACGGGTGGCGCCGTTGCTGCGCCGCCTCATCACCCCCACGGGGAATCGCGCCCGCGTCTACGATCAGGATGGGGGCCTGCTCTTCGACACCCGCGCCCTCTCGGCGCGAGGCGATGCCGGGCGCGGCGAGCCGGCCCTCAAGCCGCGCAAGCACACAATCCTGGAGCAGATCTGGGACTTCGCTCAGGGGCGGGTTTTCGGCCTCGTCGGGACCCCGCGCAACGCACCCGTCGAGGAGGTCGGCCCGACGAGCGGCCACAGCCTGAAGGAAGTGCAGGTGGCCCTGGGCGGTGCCCGAGGCACCATCGTGCGCCGGAACGAGGTCGGCGAGACCATCGTCTCAGTAGCGCTGCCGATCCAGCGCGGGGGAGACGTGCGCGGCGCGCTCATGCTGTCGACGCAGGGCGGCGACATCGACCGCGTCATTGCCTCGGAGCGCTTCGGCCTGCTCCAGGTCTTCCTCGTGGCCGCGGCGGTGATGCTGGTCCTGTCGATCCTGCTCGCCGGGGCCATCGCCGGCCCGGTGCGGCGCCTAGCCGACGCCGCCGAGAAGGTCCGGCTCGGCATCAAGACCCGGGAGGAAATCCCTGACTTCACCGGTCGCACCGACGAGATCGGCCACCTGTCCGGGGCGCTGCGCGACATGACCCAGGCGCTCTATCGCCGGATCGATGCCATCGAGAGCTTCGCGGCGGATGTCTCCCACGAACTGAAGAATCCGCTGACCTCCCTGCGCAGCGCAGTGGAGACCCTGCCGCTGGCCAGATCCGACGATTCGCGCGGCCGCCTGCTGGAGATCATCCAACACGACGTGAAGCGGCTCGACCGCCTGATCTCGGATATCTCTGACGCCTCGCGCCTCGATGCCGAGCTAGCCCGGGCGGAGGCCCGCAAGGTCGACATGCACAAGCTCATGACCACCGTGGTCTCGGTGGCCAACGAGCGGCGCCGGCCGAAGGATGCCCTGATCCAGCTCGACGTCGATGTCCCTCCGGGCGATCTCGACATCCCCTTCGCGATCTTCGGGCATGACAGCCGCCTCGGCCAGGTGGTGAACAACCTCCTGGACAATGCCCGCTCGTTCTCGCCCCCCGACGCCAAGGTTCGGGTCGCCCTCAGGCGCGTCCGCACGGATGTGGAACTCATCGTCGAGGACGAAGGTCCCGGCATTCCCGAGCACGCCCTAGAGCGGATCTTCGAGCGCTTCTACACCGACAGGCCGGAACAGGGCTTCGGCCAGAATTCCGGCCTCGGCCTCTCGATCTCACGGCAGATCGTCCAGGCCCATCGCGGGACGATCAGGGCCGAGAACCGTCCCGGTCCGGCGGATGAGGACGGCGAGCCGACGGTGCGCGGCGCGCGGTTCATCGTCCGCCTCCCGGCGGTGAGCCGCTGACGCGCTCCGGATCGTCGCGAGACCCGATGCCCGATCCGAACGCCCCCGGCGAGACGGCCCACGCCACCTGCATCGCCCTCGGCGAGGCTGGCCTGTTGATTCGGGGCGAGTCCGGTACCGGTAAATCGACTCTGGCCCTGCTCCTGCTCGATCGCGCCGATCTCATCGGCCTTCCGGCAGCGCTGGTGGGCGACGACCGAGTCCGCCTCATCCGCGAGGGAGGCGGTCTCACGGCGCAGCCACACCCAGCGCTCCAAGGTCGGATCGAGCTGCGCGGTGTTGGACTTTGCCGCATCCTGACAACCCGGGACCGCGTCGGCTTGGCGCTCGTGGTCGATCTCGTCAGCACGGTACCCCGTCTACCCGAGCCATCCCGCGACCCGGTCGAGATCCTCGGCCTGTCACTGCCGCGGCTGGTCCTTGATGGCGCGGTGCTTCGAAGCGGCCTCGCACCCCGCCTCGTCCTCGATGCCCTCGCGGGATGCACTGACGCGGCCTTCGGGACGCACCGAAAAATTCTCGCCCTGCCGTATGCCGCCCGACCGTAGCATCCGCGCAACCACCATGGCATGATGATGACGTTCGGGCGCGCAAAACGTCGCGATCACCTTGCGTTCGACCTTGCGCTGCACAAAATGGCGGCTCCGCTCACAAGGCGTTGGAACCCGCGTCGATGATTGGAATGGTGCTCGTCACCCACGGGCTTTTGGCGACGGAGTTCAAGGCAGCCCTTGAACACGTCGTCGGCCCGCAAAAACAGATCGAGACCATCACGATCGGTCCCGAGGACGATATGGAGCTGCGGCGTTTGGACATCATGACCGCCGTGGGCCGGGTGAATTCCGGCAAGGGCGTCGTCGTCCTCACCGACATGTTCGGTGGCACGCCCTCGAACCTCGCCTTGTCGTGTATGAACGGCGGTCAGGTGGAGGTGGTCGCCGGCATCAACCTGCCGATGCTGATCAAGCTTGCCAGCGTCCGCGATGCGGAGCCGCTGGGTGACGCCGTCCTGCACGCGCAGGAGGCGGGCCGGAAATATATCAACGTCGCTTCGCGCGTCCTTGCCGGCAAATAGCCTTTCTTAGAACCCTTCTGGCGATTACAGGCAGTGAACGGCGACGCGCCGGCCGGGGCCGCGCGCGATGACGCGCCGAGCGAGGGATGGCGGACGCGCATGAGCGACGAGTACGACGACGCGACGGACGACGAGCTTCCACCGGTTCCGGAGGGCGGCCTCATCCGGCTCCTGCCCATCATCAACCGGCGCGGCCTGCACGCGCGCGCCTCTGCGAAGTTCGTCCAGACCGTGGAACGCTTCGACGCCGTCGTGACCGTCACGCGCTCGGGCGAGACGGTGGGTGGGCGCTCGATCATGGGGTTGCTGACCTTGGGCGCGGCTCAGGGCACCTCCATCGCCGTCGTCACCTCGGGGAATGAGGCGGAAGCCTGCCTGACGGCGATCACCGAACTGCTGGCCAACAAGTTCGGCGAGGACGAGTAGCTCGGCATCTCGCCGGGCGGACGATCCGCGGATCCGGTCGACGGGAATGCCGGTCTCACGCGGTGCGGGCGCGTCCCTGCTCCGCCATGCCGGCTTTGCGCCAGACCACCGCTTGCGCGCCGGCCCCGAGGCTGAGTTTGGCCGCCACGACGGTTCCGCCATGTCGCGTGAATTCGACGCAAGCCTGCCTGCGACGCGCGAACAGGCGCGTCACCACCCGGACCAGGGCCGCCTCCGACGGATCGCCGATGATCGGCGCCGACGAGACCTCGGCGTCGAGAACCAGGAACTCCTCCACTGCATCCCGGATCCGCTCCGGCTCCGCGATCCGTTCCACCGCCGGCCGATCCTGGAGCGGCGCCGTCGCGGAGCGGATCCCGACGAGAGCGGCGGAGGGGATGGTCGGGCGATTGGGGACGGAGCGCGGACCGGCGCCTCCCGGGACCGGCAGCGGTACATCCTCCGCGAGCATCAGCACGGCACGCGGACGGAGCGCGCGCAGGCGATCCGCCAGCGCCGACCGCATCGCGCCGAACGACGCGGCCTCGGCGGTGGGCGAGACCGGGATGCCCCGCGGATGCCATGGCCCGATACGGCCGTTCCCCCAGAGGGGATGGGGCAGCGCTAGGGGAATCACCGCGTGCAGGCGCTCCGGAAAGCCACCGCGCGTCCAGGCGAAGGCGAAGCGCAAGTCGCGTCCGCCGGATTGGTGCTGGGCCGCCGCGAGCAGGAAATCCGGATCGGCGAAGATCGGCGTGTCGGAGCCGGCGCGGACCAGCAGGCCGCGCCAAGCGGCGATCTCGCCCTCCGTAACCTCGGCGGCACGCCGCAGATCAATCTGCCATCGCACCGGCCCATCGACGATCACGGCCGGCCGCTCAGCGGCGGTGCCCCCTTGGATCACCGTGAAAGGTTGTCTCATCGTTACATCCCGCTTCGCCGAACCGTCCCATTTCGGAGCACGATCATGCCCCGAGGCCGCGCCTCGCGGCCCACGCTCCAAGAAGGGTGCCGCCGGTCCCTGGTCCGGACCGGCACGGGATCAGCCCCCCGGGATGGCGAGGGGATTGGCGGTCAGCGCCGCCGCGTCCGGCATGTCGATCCGCGGGCGCCCGAGAAAGGCGTCCCAGAGCCGGGTCACGAAGGACGGGTCGAGGTCGCGCACGATGAGGACGAGGCGCGAACGGTGGTCGTCGTCCGGCCAGGCGTCGAGAACGACCGGCATGTGGACGACGTGCTGGACCCCGTGCACCACCACGGGCCGCTGCGGATCGTCGGCGAGGGACACGAGTCCCTTGAGGCGCAGCAGCTTCGGCCCGTGCCCCGAGCGCACCAGGTCCAGGAACATCTCGAAGGCCGCCCGGGGAACCGGCGCCTCGCTGGTGAGGGTGAAGGCGCGGATCGCGGCATCGTGGCGATTCACGTCGTGATGGTGATGGCCATGATCATGGTGGGAATGCGCGTCGACCGCCTCCGCCCCGAGCCAGGCCCGGACATCGGCGGACTTGCCCGCGAGTCCGAAGAAGCCGCCCAGGAGTTCGGCCGGGGCGACGTCCGATGCATGCAGGGTGGCGGAGGGGTTGAGGGCGGCCAGGCGCGTCCGCAGGGCGGCCCCGCCATCCGCGGCCAGGTCCTGCTTGGAGACCACGATCCGGTCGGCCACCGCCGCCTGACGCACGGATTCCGGGTGGTGATCGAGGGTGGAATCGCCGTTGACCGCGTCTGCAACGGTCAACACAGCCTGCAACCGGTAGCGCATGACCAAATAGGGGTGATAGATCAGCGCGTGCAGGATCGGCGCCGGATCGGCGAGCCCGGTGGTCTCGATCACGACGCGGCGGAACGGGGTGATCCGGCCGTTATCGCGCTTGCGCAGCAGGTCCTCGAGGGTGGCGATGAGATCGCCGCGCACGGTGCAGCACAGGCACCCGGCCCCGAGCAGGATCATGTCCTCGTCCACGGTCTCGATCAGCAGGTGATCGAGGCCGATCTCGCCGAACTCGTTGACGATGACCACGGTGTCGGCGAGCGCGGGATCGCGCAGCATCCGGTTGAGCAGGGTGGTCTTGCCGGCGCCGAGGAAGCCGGTGAGGAGGGTGAGCGGAATCGGCTCTGGACGAAGGGTCGGTGCCGCGGGTGAGGCGGGCTCGGACGTTGGCGAATCAGTCATCCCGACGAACTAACCCGCCCGGCCCGGGGGCTCAATCCTCCGCGGTGGCCTTGGCGGACGAAGCCTTGGCGGTGGCCTTGGTGGCATGCTTCGGCGTCGCCTTGACAGGCGTCTTGTGGTCGGCATTCGCGGCCGGCTTCGGCGCCGTTCCGGCTTTCGCGGCCGGCTTGGAGGCGGCTCCGGCCTTGGCGGCGGGCCTGCGGAGAGCGTCGAGCTTCGGCTTGGCCGCCCCGTCGAGGATCGGGGTGGATTCGGCCGGCACGTAGGCGCTGGCCGCGCTCGGGAGGCCGCCATGCCCACGGGCGAGAAGCTTCTTCGGCTCCGGCTTGCCGGCGACCGTCGCCCCGGGCTTGGCCCCCGCTTTCGATGCGGTCCTGGCCTGCTGGGCCGCCTCACGCTTGGCGGCGACGGCGGCCAGCTTCGCCGCGCGGGAGGCGGCGACCGCCTGGGCGCGTTCGGCCTTGTCGGCCTCCGCCTGAGCGTTGAGCGCGATGGCCCCCTCGGCCGGATCGCGGCCGATCCAGACGAGGATCGGCTGGAGCGGCGCGCGCGGCGGCAGGGAGCGGCCGCGCAGGGCCGCGCTGTTGAGGGTGGCGACGGCGAGCGCCGAACCGGGCGGCGCGGCGGCGGCAAGGATCTGCGCATTGCCGGCATCCCCCGCGATGGCGCCCGGCCCTTCCTCGATCGGCATCGGCTTGCGCTTGTCGCAGATGTAGGGCCGCATGTCCGGCGGCTCGGCGATGGACGAGGCCGGCAGGGCGTCGAGGGTGGGGGCCGTCCATCCGGCGGATTGGCTGAATCCGTAATCGAACAGGTCGGACGCCTTGAGGTCGCGCTCGCGCGGGCTCGGCTGGCCCATGACGATGGTGACGATGCGCCGGCCGTTGCGGGTGGCGGTGGCCACCACGTTGAAGCCGCCCGAACAGATGAAGCCGGTCTTCATGCCGTCGGCGCCGGCATAGCGCCCGAGCAGGCCGTTGTGGTTGGCCATGATCGCCTTGCCGAACTGGATCGCGCTGATCGAGAACAGGGCGCGGTTGTCGGGAAAGTCGCGGATCAGCGCCCGGCCGAGCACCGCCATGTCGCGCGCCGAGGTCCATTGCCGGGCGTCCGGAAGGCCGTTGGGATTGGTCCAGCGGCTCTCGCGCATGCCGATCCGGGCGGCGGTCTCGTTCATGAGGGCGGCGAAACCCTCGATCG
>JAKONB010000094.1 GCA_022702195.1 Beijerinckiaceae bacterium
GTTTAAACAGCAAAAAACGATGGCCCTGAAAGGACCATCGTCTTGATAACATGAGTTATGGGCTAAACGACGCGTTTATGGGCTACACGTTAACACGGCATAACTAGGAGCAGCCGGTCGTGCCTCCGCAGGTGTCGCATTTCAGGCAGGTTCCGTTTCGGACGAGGGTGAAGTTCGCGCATTCGGGGCAGGATTCGCCGACATAGCCCTTCATCTTCGCTTCGGCGCGGCGGTCGGCAGTGCTGCGCTCCGGCTTGGCGAAGGGGAGGGCGTCGACCAAGGCCTCGACCTTGCCGGCGAGGCTCGGCTCGGTCTTGAGCGCCACCGCACCGCGCACCGCCAGAACCGTCCCGCCGGCCGGAGCCGACTGGCCCGTGGCGGGGGCCGCGACGCCGGCCGTCGCACCGCCCGGACCGCCCTGGATCAGGGTCAGCCGGTCGCCGGAGCCGCGCAGCAGGCCGCGCGACACGACGTTGTGGGCCGGCATCGAGTCCGAGGCGGAGGGCTTCGCCGGGGAGACGCCGGTCGCCGCATTGCCGATCTCCGAGAGATCGACATGGGCGAGGTCGTTGCGGCCGAGATACGAGATCGCCAGCTCGCGGAACACGTAGTCGAGGACCGAGGTGGCGTTCTTGATCGCGTCGTTGCCCTGGACGAAGCCGGCCGGCTCGAACCGGGTGAAGGTGAAGGCGTCGACGTACTCCTCCAGCGGCACGCCGTATTGCAGGCCGAGCGAGACCGAGATCGCGAAGTTGTTGATGAAGGCCCGGAGCGCCGAGCCCTCCTTGTTCATGTCGAGGAAGATCTCGCCCAGCCGCCCGTCGTCGTACTCGCCGGTGCGCAGGAAGATGGTGTGGCCGCCGATCTTGGCCTTCTGGGTGTAGCCCTTGCGGCGGCTCGGCAGCTTCTCCTGGGAGCGCAGGCGCTCGACGCGCTCGACGATCCGCTCGACGATCTTCTCCGTCACCGCGACGGTCTTGGCGACCGCCGGCTGCGCCAGGATGGCCTCGACGGTCTCGTCCTCGTCCTCCGACTCGTCGCTGATGAGGGCGGCGTTGAGCGGCTGCGACAGCTTCGAGCCGTCGCGGTAGAGGGCGTTGGCCTTCAGCGCTAGGGTCCAGGACAGCCGGTAGGCGTTCTTGCAATCCTCGACCGTGGCGTCGTTCGGCATGTTGATGGTCTTGGAGATCGCCCCCGAGATGAAGGGCTGCGCCGCCGCCATCATGCGGATGTGGCTCTCCACCGAGAGGTAGCGCTTGCCGATGCGGCCGCACGGGTTGGCGCAATCGAACACCGCGTAATCCGACACCTTGAGATGCGGCGCGCCCTCCAGCGTCATCGCCCCGCAGATATGGGTGTTGGCGGCCTCGATGTCCTTCCGCGAGAAACCGAGGAAGGGCAGGATCTCGAAGGTCGGATCGGAGAGTTTCTCGGCCGGAACCTTGAGCACGTCCGTGAGGAAAGCGTCACCGAGGGTCCAGCGGTTGAACACGAACTTGATGTCGAAGGCCGATTTCAGGCCGGCCTCGATGGCCGCGATCTTGTCGTCGGTGAAGCCCTTGGCCCGCAGCGCGCCGGGGTTGATCGCCGGGGCCTGGCCCATCGAGCCGTGGCCGACCGCGTAGGCCTCGATCTCGGCGATCTCGGATTCGCGGTAGCCGAGGGTGCGCAGGGCGTCCGGCACCGCGCGGTTGATGATCTTGAAGTAGCCGCCGCCGGCCAGCTTCTTGAACTTCACCAGGGCGAAGTCCGGCTCGATGCCGGTGGTGTCGCAGTCCATCACCAGGCCGATCGTGCCGGTGGGCGCGATGACGGTGGCCTGGGCGTTGCGGTAGCCGTGCTCCTCGCCGAGCGCCAGGGCGCGGTCCCAGGCGTGCCTGGCGCGCTCCACGAGATCGGCCTGGGGCACGTTGGCGAGGTCGAGCGGCACCGGGGCGATCGAGAGGAACTCGTAGCCCTGGGCCTCGCCATGGGCGGCGCGGCGATGGTTGCGGATCACCTTCAGCATGGCGTCCGCGTTCTCCTCGTAGGCCGGGAAGGCCCCGAGTTCGCCGGCCATCTCGGCCGAGGTGGCGTAGGCGACGCCGGTCATGATCGCGGTGAGCGCGCCGGCCAGGGCGCGGCCCTTCTCCGAATCGTAGGGCAGGCCCATGCTCATCAGCAGGCCGCCGATATTGGCGTAGCCGAGGCCCAGCGTGCGGTAGCGGTAGGAGAGTTCGGCGATCTCCTTCGAGGGGAACTGCGCCATCATCACGGAGATCTCGAGGACCACGGTCCAGAGCCGGTTGAGGTGCTCGAAGGCGGCCACGTCGAAGTGGTTGCTGGCGCGGTCGTACATCGTCAGCAGGTTGGCCGAGGCCAGATTGCAGGCGGTGTCGTCGAGGAACATGTACTCCGAACACGGGTTCGAGGCCCGGATCCGCCCGCCCGCCGGGCAGGTGTGCCAATCGTTCATCGTGGTGTTGAAGTGCAGGCCCGGATCGGCCGAGGCCCAGGCGGCCTCGCCGATCTTCTCCCAGAGATCGCGGGCCTTCAGCGTCTTGGTGGTCTTGCCGGTGGTGCGGGCCGTGAGATTCCAGTCGGCATCGGCCTCGACGGCGCGCAAGAAGTCGTCGGTGAGCGAGACCGAGTTGTTGGAGTTCTGGCCGGCCACCGTGAGATAGGCCTCCGAATCCCAATCGGTGTCGTAGACCGGGAAGTCGATCTTGGTGAAACCCTGGCGGGCGAACTGGATGACGCGCTTGGTGTAGCCGTCCGGCACCATCTCCTTGCGGGCGGCCTTCACGGCCTTCTTCAGCGCCGGGTTGCGCTCGGGGTCGAAGCAGGCGTCGCCCTCGGCCTCGCACTGGGTGCAGGCCTTCATCACCGCCTGGAGGTGCTTGGAGACGATCTTGGAGCCGGTCACCAGGGCGGCGACCTTCTGCTCCTCCTTCACCTTCCAGTCGATGTACTGCTCGATATCCGGGTGGTCGATGTCGACGATGACCATCTTGGCCGCGCGGCGTGTGGTGCCGCCCGACTTGATCGCCCCCGCCGCCCGGTCGCCGATCTTGAGGAAGCTCATCAGGCCCGACGACTTGCCGCCGCCGCCGAGCTTCTCGTTCTCGCCGCGCAGCATCGAGAAGTTGGAGCCGGTGCCGGAGCCGTACTTGAACAGGCGCGCCTCGCGGACCCAGAGGTCCATGATGCCGCCCTCGTTGACGAGGTCGTCCTGCACGCCCTGGATGAAGCAGGCATGCGGCTGCGGGTGCTCGTAGGACGAGGCGG
>JAKONB010000115.1 GCA_022702195.1 Beijerinckiaceae bacterium
GAGTCGACCACCGAGCGCGAGGCGTTCAACCTCGACGATCTCGGCCTGGAAGTCGGCGCCGCCCTGGCCGAGGCCGGTGACGACCGCGAGTAAGCGGACCGGTCCATCGCCTCCCCGGCATTGGACAACGGGGATCGCGGCCCGGAAGGGTTGACTTGTTCCTGATTTGTTCCAGCATGGACGCCCGCGCCTCGCCCCCGAGTCGCGGGCGTTTCCATGATGGCGCCGGGTGGTTTCGTCCCCGGACCGGAGCGGAGCGCGAAGGATCGGCTCGTACCGTCTCCGATCGATCTGTTTCGGTCTGTTGCGAGCGCGGGTCCCCTCTCAGGGAAGGAGAGGGACAGGGTGAGGTGGGTGACCTTTTCGAAGAGACCACGCCCCTCGCTCCAACCCTCTCCCAAACGGGAGAGGGGGCCTGTTGCGACCAGGACGACCGAGGTGATCGACCGGAAAACGTATGAGGTCTCTCCTGGAGCGCCCACGTCGCTGTCTTGCGCCGAGCGGGCAACGGTGTGGCCGGGTGTTTCGTGAGGCACTCTTAACCACGGCGTGGCCATGATGGGCCGATAGATCAACGAGGCGCGGGTCTTCCCACCCGCTCAGTAACGTCGGAGCTTCGAGTCGGATCATGGCCCTGCCCAATGCCCTGACGGCGAACCTGCAGCCGGTGGCGCAGGAGTTCCGCGTCGCCCCCCACAACATCGATGCCGAGCAGGCCTTGCTCGGGGCGATCATGGTCAACAACGATGCCTATTACCGGGTGTCGGACTTCCTGCTGGCCGAGCATTTCATGGAGGCGGTCCATCGCCAGATCTTCGACGTCGCCACGTCGCTGATCAAGGCGGGCAAGCTCGCGACGCCCATCACGATGAAGACCTATCTGGGTGATATCGATCTCGGCGGCGCCACGCCGATGCAATACCTCGCCCGCCTCGCGGCCGAGGCGACCACGGTCATCAATGCCGGCGATTACGGACGCACCATCTACGATCTCGCCATCCGCCGCCGGCTCATCACCATCGGCGAGGATCTGGTGAACGGCGCCTACGAGGCCCCGGTGGAGGCCTCCCCGCGCGACCAGATCGAGGGGACCGAGCGCCGGCTCTACGAACTGGCCGAATCAGGCAAGTACGATGGCGGCTTCCAGAAATTCTCCGACGCGCTCACCACCGCCGTGGACATGGCCGCCAAGGCCTATCAGCGCGAGGGCAAGCTCTCGGGCATCGCCACCGGCCTGTCCGACCTCGACGCCAAGATGGGCGGGTTGCAGCCCTCCGATCTCATCATCCTCGCGGGCCGCCCGGCCATGGGCAAGACCTCGCTGGTGACCAACATCGCTTTCAACATCGCCAAGGCCTACAAGGGCGAGAAGCAGGCGGACGGCCAGATCAAGACCGTGAACGGCGGCATCGTCGGTTTCTTCTCCCTCGAAATGTCGGCCGAGCAGCTCGCCACCCGTATCATCGCCGAGCAATCCGGTGTGCCCTCCTACAAGATCCGCCGCGGCGACATCCGGCCGGAGGAATTCTACAAGATCACCGACGCCGCCCGGGACATGCAGACCATCCCGTTCTACATCGACCAGACCGGCGGCATCTCCATCGCACAGCTCGCCGCCCGCGCCCGCCGCCTCAAGCGCCAGAAGGGCCTCGACCTGTTGATCGTCGATTATCTCCAGCTCCTGTCGGGCTCGGGCAAGCGCAGCGACAACCGCGTGCAGGAGATGACCGAGATCACCACCGGCATGAAGGCCCTGGCCAAGGAACTCGCGGTGCCGATCATCGGCCTGTCGCAGCTCTCGCGTCAGGTGGAGAACCGCGACGACAAGCGACCGCAGCTCTCGGATCTGCGCGAATCGGGCTCGATCGAGCAGGACGCCGACGTGGTGATGTTCGTTTTCCGCGAGGAGTACTACGTCAACAACAAGAAACCCCGCGAGGGCACCGAGGAGTTCTTCGCCTGGGAGGCGGAGATGAACCGCGTGCACGGCAAGGCCGAGGTGATCCTCGGCAAGCAGCGCCACGGCCCCACCGGCACCGTCGAGCTTCAGTTCGACGCCAACATCACCCGCTTCTCCAACCTCGCGCAATCGGACCGGCTGCCCGACCAGCATATGTAAGCCCCCCGTCGACGGGACCAGGTTCCCGCTCTGTTCCCCATTATGTGAGAGGGACCAGGGCGTGACGCCCCTCCCGGACGAACCATGGCCAAGATCCAACAGACCTTCGTCTGCCAATCCTGCGGGGCGGTCTACAACCGCTGGCGCGGGCGTTGCGAGGCGTGCAACGGCTGGAACACGATCGTCGAGGAGACGGGGGCCGCCGGTCCGCAATCCGGGCCGGTCAAGACGCGGCCGAGCCGGGCGCGCGGCCGGGTCTTTCCCCTCGAAGGGCTGACCGGCGAGACCAAGCAGGCCCCCCGCATCCCCTCAGGCATCGGCGAACTCGACCGGGTCACCGGCGGCGGCTTCGTGCGCGGCTCGGTGATCCTGCTCGGCGGCGATCCGGGCATCGGCAAGTCGACCCTGCTGATGCAGGCCACCGCCGCCATGGCGGGCACCGGCGAGCGGGTGGTCTACATCTCGGGCGAGGAGGCGGTGGCGCAGGTGCGCCTGCGGGCCGAGCGCCTCGGCCTCGCCGGCATGCCGGTGGAACTCGCCGCAGAAACCAATGTCGAGGACATCGTCGAGACCCTGTCGCAAGGCACGCCCCCGGCGCTGGCCATCATCGATTCGATCCAGACCATGTGGACCGAGACGGTGGAATCGGCGCCCGGCACCGTCACCCAGGTGCGCGGCTCGGCCCAGACCCTGATTCGCTTCGCCAAGACCACCGGCACAGCGGTGATCCTGGTCGGCCACGTCACCAAGGACGGCCAGATCGCCGGCCCACGCGTAGTTGAGCACATGGTCGACGCGGTAGCCTCGTTCGAGGGCGATCAGGGCCACCATTTTCGCATCCTGCGGGCCGTGAAGAACCGCTTCGGCCCCACCGACGAGATCGGCGTGTTCGAGATGACCGACCAGGGTCTGGCCGAGGTGCCCAATCCCTCCGCCCTGTTCCTGGCCGGCCGCGACCATGCCGCCCCCGGCACGGCGGTGTTCGCCGGCATGGAGGGCACGCGCCCTCTCCTCGTCGAGATCCAGGCCCTGGTGGCCCCCTCCTCTCTCGGCATGCCGCGCCGGGCCGTGGTCGGTTGGGACCCCAATCGCCTGTCGATGGTGCTGGCGGTGCTGGAGGCGCATGGCGGCATCCGGCTCGGTACCCACGACGTGTATCTCAACGTCGCCGGGGGGCTGCGGATCACCGAGCCGGCGGCCGATCTCGCGGTGGCGGCCGCCCTGGTTTCCTCCCTGTCGGGGGCGGCCCTGCCCCCCGAGACGGTGTATTTCGGCGAGATCGGCCTGTCGGGCGCGATCCGCCCGGTGGCTCAGGCCCCGGCCCGGCTGAAGGAGGCGCTGAAGCTCGGCTTCGCCAAGGCGATCACCCCCCAGGGGCGCGGCGAGGGCGGCAGCGACGGCTTCCCCACCGAGGCCCTGCGCCACATCGCCGATCTGGTGGCCGGCATCGCCAGTTCGGGGCCGCGCCGGGTGGGCTCCGGCCGCGGCCGAGGGGCGGTGGAATACGACGAGGATTGAGACCCGAACCCGTCCGTGTGCGGCCTCCGGCATGAGGGTGACGGCCGAGGTTCGGCGCGATATACAGAGCCGCGGCCGGGGGAAGTCGCGTTCTCCAGTCCATCGTTGCCGCTCCGCCCCTTGAAGTGACCATCGCCCACGATGCCGTTTTCCGTCCTCGATCTCGTCGTCCTCGGCATCGTCGTGGTGTCCGCGCTCCTGGCGGCCGTCCGTGGGGCGACCCGCGAGGTGCTGGCCATCATCGCCTGGGTCGCCGCCGCCGCCGTTGCCTGGAAGCTCTATCCGCTGCTGCTGCCGACGGTGAGCCAGCACCTGTCGAACGCCACGGTGGCGCTCGTCGCCTCCATCGCGGCGATCTTCCTCGGCACCCTCATCGTCGTCTCGATCATCACCGTGAAGGTGTCCGACATGATCCTCGATTCGCGCATCGGCGCGATCGACCGGTCGCTCGGCTTCCTGTTCGGCGCCGGCCGGGGCTTCCTCATCTGCGTGATCGGCTGGGTGTTCCTGGCCTGGCTCGTACAGGGCAAGATGCCGGATTGGGCCGCCCAGGCCCGCACCCGGCCGATGCTGGAGAAGTCCGGCGAAGCCCTGGTGGCCCAGCTCCCGGAGAATCCCGAGGGCCTGCTGAAGCAGTTCAAGAAGCCCAAGGTGGAGACACCGGCCGATCCGGTGGAGCCGCCGGAGGGGGATGTACCGCCGCAGCGCCGCACCGACGCGCCAGCCACGCCCGGATCGCGACGCTGACCTGCGTGGCGCCGCGCTTGGTCGCGGCGTCAAGGCCGACTACATGACGGCTTCTTGACGGAGCCGGCGCAGCCGCGCCACGCGACCAGAGCGGTCAATCAGGGATCGACAGTATCATGTCCGTACGAAGCGCGAGCGCCCGTCCCCCCGTCGAGGTCGTGGACGGGCTCGACCGCGATGGTGATACGCTGCGCGAGGAATGCGGCGTCTTCGGCATCTTCGGCCACCCCGACGCCTCGGCGATCGTGGCTTTGGGCCTCCACGCGCTGCAGCATCGCGGCCAGGAAGCGGCCGGCATCGTCTCCTTCGACGGCAGCGTGTTCCACTCCGAGCGCCGGCCCGGCCTCGTGGGCGATTCGTTCTCGGACCGCTCGACCATCGAGCATCTCGAGGGCAGCGCCGCCATCGGCCACGTCCGATACTCGACCACCGGCGGGACCATCCTGCGCAACGTGCAGCCGCTCTTCGCCGAACTCGCCAGCGGCGGCCTCGCGGTGGCCCATAACGGCAACCTCACCAACGCCCTCTCGATCCGCCGGGATCTGGTGCGCGACGGCGCCATCACCCAGTCGACCTCCGACACCGAGGTGATCCTGCATCTCGCCGCCCGCTCCCGCGCGCCGCTGATCGTCGACCGCTTCACCGAGGCCCTGCGCCAGATCCAGGGCGCCTACGCCCTGGTGGCGCTCACCAACAAGAAGCTCATCGGCGCCCGCGACCCGCTCGGCATCCGCCCGCTGGTGCTCGGCGAACTCGACGGTCGCTAC
>JAKONB010000116.1 GCA_022702195.1 Beijerinckiaceae bacterium
CGTGCGCGACGTGGTGCAGAACCCGCTCCACCCCTACGCGAAGGGCCTGATGGGGGCGATCCCGACGCTCGCCCAGGAGACCGACCGGCTGGCGCAGATTCCCGGCTCGATGCCCCGGCTCTCGGCCATCCCGCAGGGCTGCGCCTTCCATCCGCGCTGCCCCAGCGCCTTCACCCGCTGCCTCGTCGAGCGCCCGGACCCGATCCAGGTCGGCGCCCACAAGGTCGCCTGCCATCTCTACGACCGCCCGGAGGGCCACGCGGCATGAACGCCCCCCTACGGAATCGCGAAACGCCCTACGTCGAGATCACTGACCTGCGCCGCACCTTCGACGTGTCGCGCCCCTGGCTCAACCGCGTGATCGAGCGCCAGCCCCGCCAGATCCTGCGGGCGGTGGACGGCGTCGGCTTCACCATCCGGCGCGGCGAGACCTTCGCCCTGGTGGGGGAATCCGGCTCGGGCAAGTCCACCGTGGCCCGGATGGTGGTCGGCCTGCTGCCGCCCTCGGGGGGCGACGTGCGGATCACCGGCGTGTCGATGACCGATCCGCGCCAGGCCTCGGAGCGCCGGCGCCTGCGCCGGCGCATCCAGATGATCTTCCAGGACCCCTACGCCTCGATGAACCCGCGCTGGCGGGTGCGCAGCATCGTCGCCGAGCCGATCCGGGCCTTCAACCTGATCCAGGGCGAGGCGGCCATCGCGGCCCGTGTGGGGGAACTGCTCAGCCTGGTCGGGCTGCACCCCGATGACGGCGTCAAGTATCCGCACGAATTCTCCGGCGGGCAGCGCCAGCGCGTGGCCATCGCCCGGGCGCTGGCCTCGGAAGCCGAGTTCCTGGTGGGCGACGAGCCGACCTCGGCGCTCGACGTCTCGGTTCAGGCCCAGATCCTCAACCTGATGCGCGACCTCCAGGACCGCCTCGGGCTGACCTACCTGTTCATCAGCCACAACCTCGCCGTGGTCCGCCACATGGCGAGCCGCATCGGCGTGATGTATCTCGGCCGCGTGGTGGAGATCGGCGACGGGCGCGCGCTCTTCACCGCCCCCAAGCACCCCTACACCCGCATGCTGCTCGACGCGGTGCCGGATCTCGCGCTCACCGGCCGCCAGCGCATCCCGGTCTCGGGGGAGATCCCCAACCCGATCGATCCGCCCTCCGGCTGCACCTTCAACCCGCGCTGCCCCTTCGCCGAGGATCGCTGCCGGACCGAGGTCCCGGCCCTGATCGAGGGCGTCGCCTGCCACGCCTTCCAGGAGCGCCGGCTGCCGCTGTGATGCCGTGTCGGGTCGACCCGTTCGGTCTCTCGCGGGCACGGGTGGCCCTGCCCCGGAAAGCAGGGCTATGGCGGAGGGTGTTTCACGCACAGGGGGGTGCGCGTTTCAACTCTCCACGCTCGCGGGAAGAGGGGGGCCGCACGCCGCTGGGTCCGACGATGAGATTCGTCTCCCTCTGCGATCGTCCTGCCTGGACGGAGGGGACAGGGTGAAGGGCGTGGCCAGTGCAACGATCCAGTGGACGCCACGTCCGCTCGATCACTCTGAGAGAATCATGACCTTCGAGGAGATGCGCCCATGACCGCCGACATCACCGAACTCGGCGCCGTCGACCTCGCGGCGGCGATCCGCAGCCGGGCCGTCTCCTGCGTCGCCGTGATGACGGCCTATCTCGACCGGATCGACGCCCTCAATCCGGCGGTGAACGCCATCGTGGCGCTTCAGGACCGCGCCGGCCTCCTCGCAGCGGCGGCCGAGCGCGATGCGCAAGTGGCGCGCGGCGAGATCCTGGGGCCGCTCCACGGCTTCCCCCTGGCGGTGAAGGACCTCGACGCCGTGAAGGGCCTGCCCTTCACGCAGGGCTCGCCGATTTTTCGCGAGCGGATCGCCCGGGCCGATTCCCTGATGGTTCGCCGGTTCCGGGCGAGCGGCGCGCTCTTCATCGGACGGACCAACGTCCCGGAATTCGGCCTCGGCTCGCAGACCTTCAACCCGGTCCACGGCGCCACCCGCAACGCCTATGACCGCACCAAGACCGCCGGCGGCTCGAGCGGCGGCGCGGGGGTGGCGGTCAGCCTGCGCCTCCAGCCCGTGGCCGACGGCACCGACCATGCCGGCTCGCTGCGCAACCCGGCGGCCTTCAACAACGTGTTCGGGCTGCGCCCGTGCTACGGCCGCATCCCCGCAGAGGCGGCGGACGTGTTCACCCCGGGCCTGACCACCCACGGGGCCATCGGTCGCTCGCCCGCCGATATCGGCCTGATGCTCTCGGTCCAGGCGGGCTACGATTCCCGCAACCCCTATTCCCTCCGGGAGGACCCTGCCGTCTTCACGGGCGATCTCGGCCGGGATTTTTCCGGAACCCGCATCGCCTGGCTCGGGGATTTTCACGGGCACCTGCCGTTCGAGCCGGGCCTGCTCGACCTCGACCGCAGCGCGCTTGGCGCCTTCGAGACCATCGGCTGCCGGGTGGACGAGGCCTGCCCCGCCTTCGACATGGAGCGGCTGTGGCGGGACTGGCTGGTCCTGCGGGCCTGGACGGTGGCCGCGCGCCTGCGGCCCTATTACGAGAACCCGGCCCACCGGGCGCTGCTCAAGCCGGAGGCGGTCTGGGAGGTGGAGCGCGGGCTGGCACTGAGCGCCGATCAGGTGACGGCGGCCCAGGAGGGGCGCACCGCCTGGTACGAGGCCCTGCGGCTGTTCATGGCGGATTACGATTTCCTGGTCCTGCCGACCACGCAGGTCTTCCCCTTCGACGTGCGCGAGCGCTGGCCGAAATCCGTCGGCGGGCGCAGCATGGACACCTACCACCGCTGGATGGAGGTGGTGGTCCCCATCACCATGGCGGGGCTGCCCGCCCTCGCCGTGCCCGCCGGGTTCGATCCGGCCGGGCGCCCGGCCGGCATTCAGATCGTCGGGCCGAACCACGGCGAGCTCGCCTGCCTGCAGCTCGGTGCCGCCTACGACGCCGCGACCCGATGGGTTACACGCAGGCCGCCGCCGGTCGGCGGCCGGACCTGAGACAACGGAGACCGGACATGGATGCCGATGCGAACGGGCCGGATCACGGCCGCTACGCCTATAGCGCCCTGCCCGACCGCCCGGTCTACGACTGGCCCGGCGGCAAGCGCCTCGCGGTCTATCTCGCCCTCAACCTCGAGGGCTTCGATTTCGGCGGCGGCCTCGGGGCAGAGCTGGCGCCGGGCGGCCCGCAGCCCGACGTGCTCAACTACGCCTGGCGCGACTGGGGCAACCGGGTCGGGGCCTGGCGGGTGAAGGAGACCCTCGACCGCCTGGACCTGCCCGCCAGCGTGCTGGTGAACAGCCGGCTCTACCGGGATTGCCCCGGCCTGATCGAGGCGTTCCGGGCGCGGGGCGACGAGATCGTCGGCCATGGCCGCACCAATGCCGAGCGCCAGGGAACCCTAGACGAGGCGGAGGAACGCGCCCTCATCGCCGAGGCGACGGCAGAGCTATTGCAACGCGAGGGTCGCGCGCCAACCGGATGGCTCGGCCCCTGGATTTCGCAGAGCCGGGTGACGCCGGACCTGCTCCAGGAAGCCGGCTACCGCTACCTGCTCGACTGGTGCCACGACGACCAGCCGACCTGGTTCCGGACCCGCGCGGGCCGCATCCTCGCCCTGCCTTACCCCCAGGAATTAAACGATATTCCGGCCATCGTCGCCCGCAAGGAGACCGGCCGCGCCTTCGCCGACGCCCTCGTCGACGCCTTCGACGAGATGCTGGAGCAGTCGGTTCACGCGCCCCTGGTCATGGGCATCGCGCTGCATCCCTACATCGTCGGGCAGCCGCATCGATTGCGTCCGCTGCGTCAGGCTCTGTTGCATGTTGCAATGAAGCGCGACGCGATCTGGCTCACCACGGCGGGGGCCATCGCCGAGCACGCGATCCTGTCCGAGACCGCGCTCTGAACGCCCGTCCGTTCATTTCGGGATCATCCGCGCCCGGGCATGAAGGCGCGGCACGAACCCAACGGACCCACCGCCCATGTATGCCGACGCCTTCCTCAGAGCCGCCGAGACCCTGCCGGTCGGCACCCTCGACGATCTCTTAAGCGGCGGCGGCCTCGTGGTGGTGGCGCCCCATCCCGACGACGAGAGCCTGGGCTGCGGCGGCCTGATGGCGGCCGCCCGCGCGGCGGGTCGCGCGGTCCGGGTGGTGATCGTCAGCGACGGCTGCGGCTCGCACACCCACTCGGCCCTGTACCCGCCCGCCAAGCTCCGCGCCCTGCGCGAGGCCGAGACCCTCGAGGCCGTGGCCGCCGTCGGCGTCCCGGCGGAGGCGGTACGCTTCCTGCGCCTGCCCGATGCCGGTGTTCCGAGCGCCGGCCCGGTGGCGCAGGCGGCCGCCGACGCCATCGCGATCACCGCCCGGGAATGCGGTGCCGGGGCGGTCTGCGTGACCTGGGGCCACGACCCGCATTGCGACCACCAGGCCGCCGCCGCCATCGTGCGGCTGGCCCAAGCGCAGTTCGGCGAGGCCCGGACCTTCGCCTACCCGGTCTGGGGCTGGACCTTGCCGGAGGGCACCGAGGTCGGGGACGGCCCCACCGGCCTGCGCCTCGACATCACAGACCACCTCCCCGCCAAGGCCCGGGCGGTGGCGGCGCACCGCTCGCAGACCACCGATCTCATCTCCGACGATCCCACCGGCTTTCGCCTGGAGCCAGCGATGCTGACCCGTTTCGCGCGGCCCCACGAGATCTACGTGGCGATGGATCGGGCCGCGTCGTGATCGAGAACACCACGCTCATCACCCTGAACAAGGGCCGCGACGCCCATCTGGCGCGCCTGCTCGAAGGGCTCGCGCGCGGTCCCCATCCCGCCGCCTGCGTGGTGGTGGAGATGGGCGCCGCGCCGCCGCCTCTGGCCGATTACGGCTTCCCGATCCGCCGCATCGTCCTCGATAGCGCCGGCCTGCCCCTGGCGCGGGCGCGCAATGCCGGCCGCGCGGCCGCAGCCACCGAGCGGCTGATCTTCCTCGATGTCGATTGCATCCCCTCGGCCGATCTCGTGGCGAGCCTGAGCCGCGACCTCACGCAGGCCGACGGGCTGATCTGCTGCGAGATCCGCTATCTCCCGGCCGGCGCCGTATCGGACGGCTGGACCGAGACGGGCCTGCGCGCCGCCGGGCACCCACACCCGGTGCGGGTCTTCCCCGAGGCGGGGCTCGCCCGCACCGACAATCCCGGCCTGTTCTGGTCGCTCGCCTTCGGCATCCGCGCCGCGACCTTCGACC
>JAKONB010000118.1 GCA_022702195.1 Beijerinckiaceae bacterium
GTGAGCACGGCTTCCCGGTCCGCGCGGTCGTGCCGGGCTTTGCCGGCGTGCGCAGCCCCAAATGGCTCCGGCGACTCACCGTGCAGGACCACCCGTCGGACAACCCGATCCAGGCCGACGATTATCAGCTGTACCCGCCCGACGTGACCGCGGAGACGGCGGACCCGACCAAGGGACACACCATCGACACGATGCCGCTCAACGCCGCGATCTGCGAGCCGGAACGCGGAGCCGCACTCACGGCCGGACGCAACAGGGTTCGCGGTTACGCGGTGAGCAGCGACAGGGGCATCGTCCGCGTCGATGTCTCCGGGAACGGAGGCCGGTCCTGGTTACAGGCAGATCTGGAGCACGAGCCGGATGCGCCGTTCGCCTGGACGTTCTGGAGCGTGGAACTCGACCTGCCCTCAGGCGAGCACGAACTTGCTGTCCGCGCCTGGGACGCGGCCAGCCAGACGCAGCCGGCGCTGCCGGACGACACATGGAACCACAAAGGCTACCTCTGCACCTGCTGGCACCGGGTGCGGGTGCGTGTGACCGGGTAGACCATTGGCCGCTTGATCACCGTTTCAAATGGTCGAAGCGGCTCGTCAGCGGGCAGGACCTATATCCCCGCTTTGATGCCTCCGCCGGATGGGGCGATGCCCCTGCAACGGCGGCGTTCGAGGGCAAAGACGATCGTCAGGACTTAAGGTGCCGAAACATGTTGGCGCGCGCCTCGTCGTCCATCTCGGGCTTGAAGGGGAAGCGGTCCTTGAGGCTCCCAGCACGCGCGGCGGCCGGGCGGGCAGCAATCTCATCGTGGTGGCGCTTGAGGTGGGGCAGCTCCGCCCAGGCCGCCTCGCCGAGGACGAAGGGGATCATGCGGGCCCATCCCCAGGCGCTCATATCCGCGATGGTGTAGGCGTCGCCCACGAGGTAGCGGCGCTGTGCGAGGTGGGCATTCAGGATATCGTAGTGACGGCGCGCCTCGAAGCTGTAGCGCGCCTGGGCATAGGGCACCTGTTCCGGGGCGAAGTGCCGGAAATGGACCGCTTGGCCGGAGAAAGGCCCGACGCCCGTCGCGACGAACATCAGCCAGGACAGGAGTTGAGCCCGGTCGCCACCCGAGGGCGGCAGGAATCGTCCGGTCTTCTCGGCGAGGTAGAGCAGGATGGCATTGCTGTCGAAGATCACGTCCGCGTCGTCGACCAGGACCGGCACCTTGCCGTTCGGATTGAGGTCCAGGAAATCAGGCGCGAACTGGTCACCCTTGCGGGTGTCGATCGGGATGGCTTCGTAGGGCAGTCCGAGCTCCTCCAGCAGCAGCGCGACCTTCGTCGGGTTCGGAGAGCCGTTGAAGAAGAACTTCAGCATTTCAAAACCTCATGCCGTTCCGGGAGCCGGTGGCCGCCAAACCGCTCGGCAGCACCCGTTTAACGGCGGTCCACATGACATTGATCGGCGGATATCGGGCGATTCACGTTCAGACTCACTACAGGCCGGAAAACCAGTTGTAGCCCTGATCTTCCCAGTATCCACCCGGGTAATCGTTCGTCACCGTGATGGCCATGATGTGCTTGGGGTTCTTGAACCCGAGTTTCGTCGGAATGCGCAGCTTGACCGGAAAGCCGTATTTCGGCGGCAGGGGTGCGCCGGCGTAGTCCAGGGCCAGGATCGTCTGGGGGTGAAGCGCGCTCGCCATGTCGATGCTCGTCCAATAGTCGTCCCCGCAGGCGAAGCGGACGTAGCGTGCGGTCGTGTCGGCCCCGATCCGTTCGAGGAAGGTTCGGAACGGAACCCCCGACCATTGCCCGATGGCGCTCCAGCCCTCGACGCAGACGTGGCGCGTGATCTGGGCTTCCTGCGGCAGGGTCCTCAGGCGGTCGAGCGTCCACGGCGCCTTGTCGGAAACGAGACCGGCGAGTTCGAGCTTCCAGGTCGACCCGTCGATCACCCGGATCTTGCTCGCCGGATAATAGGCATTGAAGGGGAAGTCCGGGGTGATCTCCGAGACAGTGAAGGTCGGGGCCAGGCGTGTGCCCCCGAAGAGGGCACCCTGGACGCGATCGTTCAGCCGCGAGATCCCACCGAGGATGCTCTCCACCTGCGGGTTGTCGGAGATGTCGCAACCGCCAAGCGCGAGGCTCCCCGCCGTGACGAGGCCGCCGCGGAGGAAAAGGCGTCGGTCGGCGCGGACTAGGGGCGTCTGGGGGACCGTGAGATCCGGACGCGGACGGCGGAGAAGGCGATCGAGGGGCGTCATGGCTTCACCACGCGGTTGCGGCCGAGGTGGATCTCCCGGCCAATGATCATCGTCGGCAGGGTCCTGGGAACCAGGAGCACCAGGGCGAGATGCACTGCCACGAAGCCGGCGATGCCGGCCATGGCGAGAAAATGGACGATCCGGGCCGTATCGTAGCCGCCCATCAGGGCTGTCAGGGGCGCGAACTGGACCGGCTTCCAGATCGCGAGACCGGAAAGCACGATGACGATTCCGATGAGCAGCACTGCGACGTAGAGGAGGCGCTGAACGGCGTTGTAGACGCCCGGATCGTGGGGGAGCCGGAACCTCAGGGCCGCGACGAAATCATGCCCGATCGCGCGCGGCCTCAGGGGCTTGAGACGCCGGCGCAGGTGGCCCGAGGCCAGACCATAGGTCAGGTAGACAAGGCCGTTGGCGACGAGGAGCCACATTCCCGCGAAGTGCCATTGCAGGGCCCCACCGAGCCAGCCACCCAGGGTGATGGTCTTCGGGAACGCCCAATCGCCGAAGATCGGCGAGGCGTTGTAGATGCGCCATCCGCTGGTGATCATGATCAGCATCGCCAAGGCGTTCACCCAGTGGGTGATCCGAACGACGAGGGGGTGGATCGGGCGCTCGGCCCGCGGCGAAGGGGGATGCATCGGGGCCGTCCTGAAGGGTTGCTGGCTTGCGGGGCGCTTGCAGGGCCCTTGCGGGGCATCAGGGTTCCGAGGAGCAGGATCGCGTCAGGCGGGGTCGTTCCCGACGAGGGCCGGAGCCGGCGCGGTGAATTCGGGAAAGAGGCGTTTCAGGTCGCGTACCTTCGCGGCATCGTTGGCGACGATGTACGGATGGGTCGGGTGCAGTGCCATGAAGTCCTGGTGATAGGCATCGGCCGGATAGAATGCGGTGCCCGGTTCGATCCGGGTGGCGACCGGCGCACCGTAGGCCCCGGCGGCATCGAGTTGCGCGATGTAGGCGCGGGCGACGTTGCCCTGCTCGGCATTCGCCGGGAACAGGGCCGAGCGGTATTGCGGGCCGTGATCCGGTCCCTGCCGATCGACCAGCGTCGGATCGAGGGCGACGGAGAAGAAGACCCGGAGCAACGTGTCGTAGGAGACCACGCGTGGATCGTAGGTCACCCGGACCGCCTCGGCGTGTCGCGTACGCCCGCTGGAGACGGCCTGGTAGTTCGCGCTTGCTCCGTCTCCGCCGGCATAGCCCGAAACCGCCTGGGTGACGCCGCGGACGTTCTGGAACACCCCCTGCACGCCCCAGAAGCATCCACCGGCGAACACCGCGCTCTGAAGCCTGCCGGGTTCCCGCGCCGGTTCCGCGGCGGCCGGCAGGCGCCGGCTCGCTTCCTCGGCGCCGGCCCGTTCGATCGTCATGGAGAGACCGAGGCCGAACAGGGCCAGGACACCGCCGACGAAAGCCCCCTTCAGGCGCGAGCGATACGGGGGAACGGTCGCGGGCTTAAGGGTCTGGGACATGGGGCTGGTCCTTTGCGGGACGGAAAAGACGCAATCGGTCAGGCGGGCTCGAAGCGCATCGCTACGCCGTTCATGCAGTAGCGAAGTCCCGTGGGGGCGGGTCCGTCGGCGAAGACGTGGCCGAGATGCCCGCCGCAGCGGCGGCAATGCACCTCCGTCCGGCTCATCCCCAGGCTGGAATCCGTCGTCG
>JAKONB010000120.1 GCA_022702195.1 Beijerinckiaceae bacterium
GCCTCGTGCCCCGCAAGCCCGAGGAGGAGGCCCTGTTCCAGACCCTCGGCCTGATGACGGCCAAGCCCGTCCTCTACGTCTGCAACGTCGACGAGGGCGACGCCGACAAGGGCAACGCCTATTCGGAGGCGGTGCTGGCCCAGGCCAAGGCCGAGGGCGCCAAGGCCGTGGTGGTCTCGGCCAAGATCGAAAGCGAGATCGCCGTGATGCCGCAGGCCGACCAGGGCGATTTCCTCGAGGCCGTGGGGCTGGCCGAACCCGGCCTCAACCGCGTCATCCGCGCCGGCTACGAGCTTCTGGGCCTCATCACCTACTTCACCGTGGGCCCGAAGGAGGCCCGCGCCTGGACCATCGAGAAGGGCACCCGCGCCCCCGCCGCCGCCGGCGTGATCCACTCGGATTTCGAGAAGGGCTTCATCCGCTCGGAGACCATCGCGTTCGCCGATTACGTCGCCCTGAAGGGCGAGAGCGGCGCCAAGGAGGCCGGCAAGTTCCGCCTCGAAGGCAAGGACTACGTGGTGCAGGACGGCGACGTGCTGCATTTCCGCTTCGCCAACTGACATCCCGCATCGAACCGTCGGGTGGCCCGCGCGGCGGCCCGGACTGGCTGCGCGCCCGGGCCTCGCCCGGGCGTTCCCCATTGCACGTGAGAAGCCAATTATGAGCGGAATCGCTTTCGAGGATTTCGTCCCCGGCGCCGTCATCGCGGGCGGCCCGATCACCGTGACGGAGGCCGAGATCGTCGCCTTCGCGGCCGAATTCGATCCGCAGCCGTTCCACCTCGATGCCGAGGCCGCCAAGGCGACCTTCGTCGGCCAGCTCATCGGCTCGGGCTGGCAGAGCGCCGGATTCGGGATGCGGATGGTGCAGAAGCACGTCTTTCGCGGCGCCACCTCCATGGGGTCGCCCGGCATCCTCGACCTGCGTTGGGTGCGTCCGGTCCTGCCGGGCGATACCTTACGCGTCGTCGTGACGGTGGATAGCTGCCGGACCTCGAACACCAAGCCCGATCGCGGCTTCGTCCGCTTCGACCTGACGATGCTGAACGGACGCGACGAGACCGTGATGACGGAAGCCTTCACGGTAATGTTCGCGCGCCGCGGCGTCCCGCCGCTGCCGCCGCAGATCGTGCCGCGCTCCGAGCCCGCCGTGGTGGTGGACGCCACCGACGCCGAGCGGCTCACCTACCTCAAGGACACCGCCCTCGGCACCACGCGCGACCTCGGCGCCCATCTGTTCACACCGGAGGCGATCGTCGCCTTCGCGCAAGCCTACGATCCGCAGGATTTCCACCTCGATGCCGAGAAGGCGCGGGGCACGCAGTTCGGCGGCCTCTGCGCCTCCGGCTGGCACACCGCCGCCGCGTGGATGAAGCGGCTCCACGCCACCCGCGAACGCGACGTGGCCCTCACCGCGCGGACCGGACCGGTGCCGCAGCTCGGCCCATCCCCAGGCTTCCGCGACATGCGCTGGCTCGCCCCGGTCTATGCGGGCGACACGATCCGCTACGGGCTCACCCTGATCGAGGCCCGGCAGACCACCTCACGCCCCGGCTGGGGCGTGGCGACCCATCGCAACACCGGGGTGAACCAGCACGGCAAGACCGTCTTCGAGTTCACCGGATCGGTGTTCATGGAATGGCAGGCCGCGCAGTGAAGCGATGGTCACATAGGGCTTCCAGTCGATCACCTCGGTCGTCATGGTCGGAACAGGCCCCCTGTCTCGTTCGGGAGAGGGTCCAGCGCTTGCACCAGACGAAAAAAATCAATCGGAGACGGTCTCAGGCCGCCTTGCGCCGCTCCGGATAGAGCCCGAGCAGACCCTCGGGACTGGCCTGCGCCACCCCGCGCTCGGTGATGATCCCCGTCACCAGCCGGGCCGGGGTCACGTCGAAGGCCGGGTTGGCCACCGGGCTTCCGGGCGAGACCACCTCGACGGTGGCGAAGCCGCCATCGGCCAGCCGGCCGGTGAGGTGGGAGACCTCGCGGCCGTCGCGCTCCTCGATGGGGATGTCGCGCACGCCGTCGTCGAGGGTCCAGTCGATGGTCGAGAACGGCAAAGCCACGTAGAACGGCACCCCGTTGTCGTGGGCCGCGAGCGCCTTCAGGTAGGTGCCGATCTTGTTGCAGACGTCGCCGCTCGCGGTGGTGCGATCCGAGCCGACGATGCAGGCATCGATCCGGCCGTGCTGCATCAGATGGCCGCCGGCATTGTCGGCGATGACCGTGTGCGGCACCCCGTGGGCGTTGAGCTCGAAGGCGGTGAGCGCCGCGCCCTGGTTGCGCGGGCGGGTCTCGTCCACGAAGACGTGGACCGGCACGCCGGCATCGTGCGCCACGTAGATCGGCGCCAGGGCGGTGCCCCAATCGACGGTGGCGAGCCAGCCGGCGTTGCAATGGGTCAGCACGTTGATCGGACGGCCCGTCCGGCGGTGCAGGTCGGCGAGGAT
Organism: Beijerinckiaceae bacterium; assembly: GCA_022702195.1. Lineage (GTDB taxonomy): Bacteria > Pseudomonadota > Alphaproteobacteria > Rhizobiales > Beijerinckiaceae > Methylobacterium. The sequence continues at coordinate 2,450 of JAKONB010000120.1, forward strand.
CCGCGCCCCGTGCACGCCGATGGCGTGGCAGCTCTCCACATCCTCGTCGGCGATGCGGCCCGCCTCCGCGAAGGCGAAGGCGGCGCGCTCGGTCTCCGGCACGGACCGCAGCTTGGCCGCCACCCGGTCGAGGGCCCAGCGCAGGTTGATCGCGGTCGGACGGGTCGCCGCCAGGAACTCCACCGCCCGGTCGATGCCGGCATCGGAGGACTCCTCGCGCAGGCCCAGCGCCAGACCATAGGCCGCCGCGACGCCGATCAGCGGCGCACCACGCACGATCATCGTGCGGATCGCCGTGCCGGCCTCGCTCATGGTCGCGAGGGTCTTCAGCTCGAAGGCGAAGGGCAGGCGGGTCTGGTCGATGACCTGGACCGAGACGCCGTCTGCGGCGGGGAAGATGGTCCGGTAGGGCTGGCCGTCGATCTTCATACAGCGCGTCCGATGAGCGTGAGAGGCAAGGCGGATACCGGTGCCTTTACGTCAGAACGCCTTGTCGAGACCAGCCTGCTTGAGGACGCCGTTCGCGGTGTGGCGCGACTTGATCGCATTATCGACCACAACCTTCCGGCCGGTGGTTTCATGCCGCCAGATCTCGTGATCCCCACGACCCTGCCGCCAGAAAGCGTAGCCCTGCGCTCGCAGGAGCTTTTTCAGCGGAGGGGTATAATCGGTCAAAAGCGAAAGCCTCGGTCGTGAGGGGCGTCCGAGCACCCTAATCGATGGTAGGCTACGGCTTTCCTAATAACGAAAAAGTAACGGTTTTTGGGGGTCGCTAGGCCGCTTCGACGCTAACGCGATCATGCGCATAGGCGATGAGATCGAGCTCAATCTCCACATCGTCATCGACGAGATCGCGCACCATGCCCGGCAACTTCGCACGCAACGCATCCAGCGTCGGCGCTTCGGTCACAAGCCCCGAAATATCGGTCTCCTGTACGAACCAGACGCTCGCGTCGGAATCCCAGGCACAGCGGATGACGGCGTGGCGGATCATGGTGATCGTCCCTTGAGTGCGGCGCCCAGCATCACCGGGCGCCGCGTTGGTGGCAAGCCAGTCAGAACTTCACGGCCCGCACCCGCCGCACCTGCGGGATCGCGTCGATCTGCTTGAGCACGTCGGCCGAGACCGGGGCATCCACCGCGCAGAAGCAGATGGCGCTGCCGCCCTCTTCCTCGCGGCCGAGATTGAACGTCGCCACGTTCACCCCCGCATCGCCCAGGATGCTGCCGAGGCGACCGATGAAGCCCGGCTTGTCGTGGTTGCGCACGTAGAGCATGTGCGGGGCGAAGGCGGCGTCGATGGCGATCCCCCGGATCTCGATCACCCGCGGCTTGCCGTCATGGAAGACGGTGCCGGCGGCGTCGCGCGGCATGTCCTCGGCCTCCACGGTGATGCGGATCACCGATTCGAAGTCGCTGGCCCCGCCCTCGCGCTTGATCTCGTCCACCACGATGCCGCGATCGCGGGCCACGGCGGGCGCCGAGACCATGTTGATGTCCTGCAGCACCGGGCGCAGGACGCCCGTGACGGCGGCGGCGGTGAGCGCCCGGGTGTTGAGGGTGGCGACCACCCCTTCGTAGGTGATGCGGATGCCCTTGATCGGCGCCTCGGTGAGCTGACCGAGGAACGAGCCGAGCTTCTCGGCGAGCGCCACGAACGGCTTGAGGCGCGGGGCCTCGTCGGCGGAGATCGACGGGAAGTTCACCGCGTTGGTGATCGCCCCCTGGAGCAGGTAATCGGACATCTGCTCGGCCACCTGCAGGGCGACGTTCTCCTGCGCCTCGTTGGTGGAGGCGCCCAGATGCGGGGTGCAGATGACGTTCGGGTGCCCGAAGAGCGGGTTCTCGGTGGCGGGCTCGGTGACGAACACGTCGAAGGCCGCGCCGGCCACGTGGCCGGACTCCAGGGCCTTGCGCAGGGCCACCTCGTCCACGAGGCCGCCGCGCGCGCAGTTGATGATGCGCACGCCCGGCTTGGTCTGGGCCAGGGCCTCGGCCGAGAGGATGTTGCGGGTCTTGTCGGTCATCGGCACGTGCAGGGTGATGATGTCGGCCCGGGCCAGCAGCGCGTCGAGCTCGACCTTCTCGACGCCGATCTCCACCGCGCGCTCGGGGGTCAGGTAGGGGTCGTAGGCCACCACCTTCAGCTTCAGGCCGATGGCCCGGTCGGCGACGATGCCGCCGATATTGCCGCAGCCGATCACGCCCAGCGTCTTGCCGGTGAGCTCGACGCCCATGAAGCGGTTCTTCTCCCACTTGCCGGCCTGGGTCGAGGCATCGGCCTGGGGTAGCTGGCGGGCCAGCGCGAACATCAGCGCGATGGCGTGCTCGGCGGTGGTGATCGAGTTGCCGAAGGGCGTGTTCATCACGATGACGCCGCGCGAGGTCGCCGCCGGCACGTCGACATTGTCGACGCCGATGCCGGCCCGGCCGATGACCTTCAGGCGGTGGGTCTTGGCGAGGATCGTCTCGGTCACCTTGGTGGCCGACCGGATCGCCAGACCGTCGTAATGTTCGATGATCGCCGCGAAGGCGTCCTTGTTCTTGCCGAGATCGGGGATGAAATCGACGTCGATGCCGCGATCGCGGAAGATCTGGACGGCGGCGTCGGAGAGAGCGTCGGAAATAAGGACCTTGGGAGCGGCCATGATGGCCTCCGGCTCTTGAGGAAATCAGGGGAAGGCGAGCGCGGTCGGTCCACCCGGCGACGGGCAGCCGGCCGCGATGTCATGCGGATATGCGGCACGGCCGCCGGCGCCTGGAGGGCGCGGCGATCGCATGACAGCGAACGTTTCGCATGCGGCGAGCGTCCACCTCCCGCGATCGGGACATTGCAGCGAGATGTCGATGGCGGGAGGGAGGCGGGGCGCATCCTGGAACGACGCGCGCCGCCATCATCACCCGGCGTCAGGCCGCCTGAGCGAGCTTGGCCTTCTCGGCCGCGAAGGCCCAGTCGAGCCAGGGGGTCAGCGCCTCGAGGTCCGCGCGCTCCACCGTGGCGCCGCACCAGATCCGCAGGCCGGCCGGCGCATCGCGATAGGCGCCGATGTCGAAGGCGATGCCCTCGCGGTCGAGCGTATCGGCAATGCCCTTGGCCACCGCCGCGACGGCGGCGTTGCCCTGGGCGAGCACGTCGGGATCGGTGATCACCAGGCAGACGCCGGTGTTGCTGTAGGTGCCGGCATCGGCGGCGAGGTGGCCGATCCAGGGGGTGCGGGCCACCCAATCGTGGATCACCTTGGCGTTGGCATCCGCCCGCGCATGGAGCGCGTCGAGGCCGCCGATGCTTTTGGCCCAGTTCAGGGTGTCGAGGTAATCCTCCACCGCGAGCATCGAGGGCGTGTTGATGGTGTCCCCCTTGAAGATGCCCTCGATCAGCTTGCCGTCCTTGGCCATGCGGAAGACCTTCGGCACGGGCCAGGCCGGGACGTTGCTCTCGATGCGGGCGACGGCGCGGGGCGAGAGGATGATCATGCCATGCGCGGCCTCGCCGCCCATCACCTTCTGCCAGGAGAAGGTGACGACATCGAGCTTGTCCCAGTCCAGCGGCATCGCGAAGGCGGCCGAGGTGGCGTCGCAGATGGTGACGCCCTCACGGTCGGCGGCGATCCAGTCGCCGTCGGGCACGCGCACGCCGGCGGCGGTGCCGTTCCAGGTGAAGATCACGTCGTTGTTCTTGGTATCCACCGCCGAGAGGTCCGGCAGGATGCCGTAATCGCCGACATGGATTCGCGGGGAGATCTTGAGCTCCTTGAGCGCGTCCGTGACCCATTCCAGGCCGAACGCCTCCCAGGCCACGACCTCGACGGTCCGCCCGCCGAGCATCGACCACATCGCCATCTCGACGGCGCCGGTGTCCGAAGCGGGCACGATGCCGATGCGGTAATCGGCGGGCACGCGCAGCACGTCGCGGGTGAGGTCGATCGCCTGCTTCAGCTTGGCCTTGCCGAGCACCGAGCGGTGCGAGCGGCCCAGAGCAGCGCCTTCGAGGGCCTGGAGGCTCCAGCCGGGGCGCTTGGTGCAGGGACCGGACGAGAAATTGGGCACGCTGGGGCGCGTGGTGGGTCGGCTCATGATGGTCATCCTTACAGATGAAAGCTCCTCGTTGGGGAGGAGTGGCCCGCCGCGGGGAATGAACCTGCGCCGGCGAAGAAGCAAGCTGTATTTGTGGAATTCGGGCCTTTGTCGCGCGGCGACAACACAGGGGCGGTCTCATGCCTCGATGCACACGCACGAAGACCGATGTCGTCCAAGTCCTCGTGCGCCTCGCGCGTATGACCGGAGCCTACGCGAGGCCGGGTTTGGGGGGCGGCCCATCGAGCAGATCGGGCCGGCGCTCGCGGGTGAGGCGCAGGGCCTCGGCCCGGCGCCACCGGGCGATGGCGCCGTGATTGCCGCCGGTGAGCACGTCGGGGATCGAATGCCCCTCCCAGTCGCGGGGGCGGGTGTAGTGCGGATATTCGAGATGCCCGGTCTCGAAGCTCTCCTCGATGCCGGAGGCGACCTTGCCCATCACGCCGGGCAGCAGGCGCACGCAGGCATCCAGCACCACCAGGGCCGCGATCTCGCCGCCGGACAGGATGTAGTCGCCGATGGAGACCTCCTCCAGGCCGCGCCCGGCGATCACCCGCTCGTCCACGCCCTCGAAGCGGCCGCAGACGATGACGAGGCCCGGCCCCTCGCTGAGGGTCCGCACCCGGGCCTGCGTGAGCGGCCGGCCGCGCGGGCTCATCAGCAGGCGCGGGCGCGGGTCGTCGGTGGGGCAGGCGGCGTCGATGGCGGCGGCGAGCACGTCGCAGCGCAGCACCATCCCGGCCCCGCCGCCGGCCGGCGTGTCGTCCACGTTGCGGTGGCGGCCGAGCCCGTGCTCGCGGATCTGACGCGGCTCCAGGCTCCACGTCCCCCGGCCCAGCGCGTCCCCCGACAGCGAATGACCCAGCGGGCCGGGAAACATCTCCGGGTAGAGGGTCAGGA
>JAKONB010000166.1 GCA_022702195.1 Beijerinckiaceae bacterium
AGCAGAAACAGCTGATGGCAGCGATCGACCTCGGGGCCTCGCCACGCGCCGAAGACCGCCACGGCACGATTGACGTGCTGCTGTCGTTTCCCGGCGGCTATACCTACGGGCACTGGCTCGTCGACATCGCCGCGCGCATCGAACGCGTGCTCGATGTCATCGCCCTCGATCGCTTGGCCTTCATCGTCCCTGGCCCCGTGCAACCCTGGATGCGTCACCATCTCGATGCTTACGACATCACACCGGAGGCGATCATCGCCCTGTCCGAGGGGCAATCGTATCGCTCGGCTACGCTCGCGCTACCGCTGGTGCGGCTGAGCGCCTATTTGCCGCCTTTCCCCCATGTGCGAGCCTTCGCGCGGCTGAAGGCTTACGGCCATAGGCTGGCCACGGGCGCTCGCCCCTCTGGCGAGCGGCTGTTCGTCCATCACCGGGCGCAGACATCGCTGGGCGGCCGGAATGTCCTCGGCAATGCGGCCGAACTCGCCCATGAGTTCGAACGGCTCGGCTTCGTCTCGATCTGCCCGGCTGATATGACCATGGAGGCGCAGATCTCGGCGTTTCGGCACGCGAAGCTCGTCGTCGGTGAAGCCTCTTCGGCACTCCACAACATCATCTACGCCAGCGCGGCGACGCTCATCGTCCTCAACGCGCCCTCGCACAAAGCCAGACTTCATTATTCGATCTGTAAACTGCTCGGCCACAGATGCTCATATCTGTTCGGACGTGACAGGGATGACGGCACATTTGTCTGCGATCCCCATGCGTTGCGGGATCTCATTTCCCGTTTAACCGCACTCCCGTCGGATCGCACCCCTGAGACATCACTCCGATAAGCGATCGAAGGACGCACGAACCTCGGCGCGGCGCTCATCGAGCAGGGCCGCCAGCCGCCCCGCCTCCGGCAGCCCCAGCGCGGTGGCGAGCCGGGCCATCGCCACGGGCGATGCCTGGGACGGGTCCCCCTCCACCATCAAGCGCTGCCAATGCAACACATCGTCGAAGAGACGGTAGGCGGTGGCGAGTCGCTCCGCCGCGTCGGACGGGATCAAGCCGGACGAGGCGGCCCGTCCATAGATGTCCCCGGCGCCGCACCCGATCAAGTCCGGATGCCGGCTCGCATGTCCGAGCACCAGGGCCTGGGCCAGGAAGTCCAGGTCGAGGAGACCGCCAGGGGCCAATTTCAGGTCGAGGGGGCCGGAACTGCCCTTCTCGGTTTCCACGATCATGCGCATGGTATGCACCGCGCGGTTGACCGTCCGGGCGTCACGGGGCCGAGTCACGATGGTGTTCAAGATGGCCGCGAGGCCTTCCGCCAGCTCGGGATCGCCCGCCACCACCCGCGCCCGGGTCAAGGCCATGTGTTCCCAGAGTTCGGCATCCTCCGCCTGGTAGCCCAGGAAACTGCGCAGTTGGACCGCCACTGGCCCCTGCCCGCCGCCCGGCCTCAGGCGCAGATCGACATCGTAGAGATGCCCACGCCGGGTCGGCACCGTCAGCGCGGCCACGAGGCGTTGGGTCAGTCGATTGTACGCCACCGCCGCATCGAGCGGCTTCGGTCCGGTGCTCATGCGATCGTCCGGGTCGAAATCGTAGACGATGACGAGGTCTAGATCGGAATCCGCGGTGAGCTGCCAGGCCCCGAGGCGTCCCAGGCCCAGGATCGCGAGTCGGCCTTTTGGGATCGTGCCATGCTCGGCGAAGAACGCGGCGGAGACCTGTTCCAGCGCCGAGTCCACCACGGCGTCGGCGATCGCCGCGTAGGCCCGCCCCGCCTCGGCCGGCGACAGGATACCGGAAATGAGCCGGGCACCGATCAGGAAGCGCATCTGGCGCGCCGCATCGCGGCTGCGGTCGAGGAAGTCCTCATGATCGGAGGGGTGGCCGAGCAGGGCGCGATAATGTGTGGCGAGGCGCGACGGATCGATGTCGGCATCGGCGAAATCCCGGTCGATCACCGCATCGAGAACGTGCGGTGCGTAGGCGACGATGGCGGCCAAGCGCGGCGCGGTGCCCAGCAGGTCGGCGAAGAGCAGGCGCAGGCGCTCGTTGGAGCGCAGGATGGTAAGCAGTTCGAGCGCCGCTGGCATACGGGCGAAGGCGCGGTCGAGGGTATCGAGCGCCGCATCCGGCTGCGCTGTGCCGCCGAGCGCTTGCATCAGGGCCGGAACCAGTTCGGTCAGCACCTCCCGTGCCCGTGCGGTCCGCACCGCAGGGCGCCGGCCGAAATGCCAGCCGCGCACGGTCTCGACGGCGCGCTCCGGATCGCGGAAGCCGAGCTTGGCCAGGGTCTCCCGGGTGGCCGGGTCGTCGCCGGTGCCGCTGAACACGAGGTCGCCGACCGCCGCCGAGAGGTCGGGCTCGGCCTCGAACAGCAGCGCGTAATGTGCCTGGACCCGACGGGCATGGTGCAGGAGCGCCTCCTCGAAATCGACCCGGGTGTCGAAACTGGCGAAGCGGGCGAAATTCTCCAGGTCGATCGCATCGGTGGGCAGCCGCTGGGTCTGCTCGTCGCGCAGCATTTGCAGGCGATGCTCGATGGTGCGCAGGAAGTCGTAGGCCGCGCTGAGCTCGTCGCGGGCAGCGGCGTCGATCCAGCCATCCTCCACCAGGCGCGCGAGCATCGGAAGCGTGCCGCGCCCGCGCAGATCCGGCCGGCGCCCGCCGAAGACCAGTTGCTGGGTCTGGACGAAGAACTCGATCTCGCGAATACCGCCGCGCCCGAGCTTGATGTCGTGCCCGGCCACCGCGATGGTGTCGTGACCCCGTACGGCATGGATCTGGCGCTTCATCGCATGGACATCGGCGATGGAGGCGAAGTCGAAATACTTGCGCCAGACGAACGGCTTCAGATCGGCGAGGAACCGCTCGCCGGTCGGAACGTCGCCGGCCATGGCCCTCGCCTTGATGTAGGCCGCCCGCTCCCAATTCTGCCCGAGCGTCTCGTAATAGACATAGGCCGATTGAAGCGAGAGGGCGGTGGGCGTCGAGCCGGGATCGGGCCGCAGCCGGTAATCGACCCGGTGGACGTAACCCTCGGCGGTGCGTTCCTGCAGCAGCTTCGCGAGGCCCTGAGCCAGCTTGGTGAAGAACGGGGTTGGCGCCAAGCCATCCTTCAACGGCGCCCGCTCGGGATCGAAGAACACGACGAGGTCGATGTCGCTGGAATAGTTGAGCTCGCCCGCCCCGTGTTTACCGAGAGCCAGGATGATCAGGCCTGATTCGCGCTGGGGTTCCTGACGATCGGGGGGAAGGAAACGCCCGGTGGCCATGGCCTGGAACAGCATCGCGTCGGCGGCGGCGGAGACGGAGGCATCGGCGAAATCCGAGAGCGCCGTCGTGACATCAGCCAGGGACCAGACCCCTCCAATATCGGCGAGCGCCACCAGGAGGGCATGCTCGGCCCGGTGTAGGCGCAGGGCGGCGCCCACGGCGTCGAGGTCAGGGGTGGCACCCGGGGCAACCCGGCCGGCGATGCGTTGGCTCGCCACCAGGGCGGCGTTCGCCGCTTCCGGGTCACCCTCGACCAGGGCGACGAGACGCTCGGGTGCCCGGGCGACAAGCTGCCACAGGAAGGGGGAATGATCGGCAAGGCCGAGGAGCAAGGCCCGCAATGGCCCGTCGAGAAATCCATCCGGGAAGGCGATCTCGGCCAGCCGCGCTTCGGCCCGGACGGGATCGGAGAGGACGGGGGCGCGGCTCAGTCGAGAGCGAAGGCTGGCCTGCGGAATCATGCATGGTCTCCGGCCGTGACGGCCGGAAAGGTTAGCACGGACCGCAGCCCCGGGGCGTGGTCTTCGAGAACCAGGGATCCCTGATGCAGCCGCATCACCGCGTTGACGAGGCTGAGGCCGAGGCCGAAGCCGGGGCGCGAGCGCGCCGCCTCCAGGCGCACGAAGCGGTTGAGCACCCGGCCGCGCTCCTCCAGCGGAATGCCGGGGCCGGAATCGGCGACGCTGAGGCGGATCGCGTCGCCGACCCGCTCGGCGGCGATCGCGATGGTGCCGCCGGTCCCGCCATATTTCACGGCGTTGTCGATCAGGTTGGCCAGCGCCTGTCCGACAAGTTCGCGGTTGCCGCGCAAGATCAGATCCGGCTGGACCGTGACGGTGAACGTCAAATCCTGATCGGCGGCGAGGGGCTCATAGAGTTCGGCCACCTCCCGGGCCACTTGGCCGCCGTCGAAGGTCGCTACGTCTCCGGCGCTGCCCGCATCCTCCAGGCGGGCGATCGTCAGGAGCGCGTTGAAGACGCGGATCAACCCGTCGCTCTCCTCGATCACCGCCTCGATGGCGGCCCGCAGGGCGTCGGGCGTCTCGGCGGTCCGAAGGGCCTCCTCGGCCCGGTTCCTCAGCCGCGTGAGCGGTGTTTTGAGATCATGGGCGATGTTGTCGGAGACGTCGCGCAAGCCCCGCATGAGTTCGCCGATCCGCTCCAGCATCTCGTTGAGGTTTCGGGCAAGGCGGTCGAGCTCGTCGCCGTTGCCGGCCACCGCGAGGCGTCCGTCGAGGTCGCCGGCCATGATGCGTCGCGTGGTCTCGGTCATGGAGTCGACGCGGTGGAGAACTCGGCTCGCCACGAACCAGCCCCCGATGACGCCGAGCAGAACCACGAGCCCCACGGAGGAGCCGAAGGTACGCCCGATCACCGAGCGCAGGCGGTCGCGCTCCTCCACGTCGCGGCCCACCAGGAGGCGAAAGCCGCCGGGCAGCACGAAGATGCGCAGGATCGCCCGGTGATCGAGATCCTTCGCCTCGCCGCTTCGGGCATAGGCGGATTCCGTCTGTCCCGGCTCCGCGATGATGCCGGGCGGGAGCGCGCCGACATTGCCCACCACGCGCTCTCCCGCCGCCGTGGTCACGAGGTAGAGGGAGGCCCCGGGCTCGCCGGCCCTCCGCTCCACCACGGAAATGAGTCGGCGCAGGCCGCCGGCCTTGTACTGTTCGGACAGGCCGTTGATCTCCGCCTCGATGGTGGAGACGATCTGATCGTCGAGAACCCGGGTGGCGTTCCAGGCGACGTAGCCGAGCGCCAGGAAGGCGAAGGTGGCGAAGACCACGAGGTAGGCGAAGGACAGCTTGAAGGCGGTGGTCCGGAACAGGTTGCCGAGACGGGTGCGCCCCCGCTCATCGGTCGGAGCCGGGCTGCCGGCCCGCGGAATCATGCGGGACTCCGCCCATCCTCGACCCGCAGCACGTAGCCGATGCCCCGGATCGTGTGGAGGATGGGCGACTCGAACTCCTTGTCGATCTTGGCCCGCAGGCGCGACACGTGAACGTCGATGACGTTGGTCTGCGGATCGAAATGATAGTCCCAGACGTGTTCGAGCAGCATGGTCCGGGTCACTACCTGTCCGGCATGACGCATCAGGTATTCGAGCAGTCGGAATTCGCGGGGCTGGAGCGCGATCTCGCGCCCCGCCCGGGAGACGCGATGGGAGAGACGGTCGAGTTCGAGGTCGCCAACCCGGTAGGTTGTCGTCTCGGCAGTGCCGTGGCCGGGATGGCGGCGGCGGGCCAGGATCTCGGCGCGGGCGAGCAGCTCGGAGAAGGCGTATGGCTTGGGCAGATAATCGTCACCGCCGGCACGCAAGCCCTTCACACGGTCGTCGACCTGGCCCAGAGCGGACAGGATCAGCACCGGAATGGTCACGCCCTGCTCGCGTAGGGACCGGATCAGCGACAAGCCGTCGAGCTTCGGCAGCATCCGGTCGACGATGAGCATGTCGTAGTCGCCCTCGCGGGCCAGTGCGTAGCCGTCGAGCCCATCATGGGCCTGATCGGGAACGTGGCCAGCCTCGCGAAAGGCTTTGACCAGATAGGCGGCCGCTTCGCGGTCGTCCTCGATGATGAGCAGGCGCATGGGACCGGAAGATAGGACGGCGTGACCTGCCAGGAAACTGGTTTGTCCCGGCGACGGTAAGTGTCCCCTCCCCTCGCGTGATGAGTTGAGGACGGCTTGGAAGGACTGGTCAGGACATGACCGTTCGATCAGGTTCGGTCCAAACGACAAAGGCCGCCTGGTGAGGGCGGCCTTTGTCGGTGTGCTCGTTGTGAGGGAGTGTTTGTGTCGTGTTCTGTGCAGGTCTGGCGGCGACCGACTCTCCCGTGTCTTGAGACACAGTACCATGG
>JAKONB010000168.1 GCA_022702195.1 Beijerinckiaceae bacterium
AGACGACAGCCCCTCAACAGCCGAAACAGAACGGCCAGCCTCTTCGACATCGTCGGGCGGCTCACGGGGCAGGGTGTCACGTCGGACGCGGCCATCGTTCGACCGAACCGCAACACCACCCTATCACGATGACAAGCGAATCGTATATATTGTTTATATTTCGAAATATATATCAAAAAACAAACTGATTTACTATTTGAATTAGTATATATTACCACAAATCGTCGGAAGAGAGATGGATAATTCAATCGTCATTGACAGTGAAAATTTTCAAAAATAACCTGTCCGAGTAGGTCTCGCGATCGATTGCAGAGTGCACTGCAATGAATCAGACGCCTGATTTCTTTCAACAAGTCATTCCGGAATCTGCGTCAGAAGCGTCGCCCTGGGAGACGGTGCCGACGTCCGAAGCCCAGGCGATCGCATGGCCCATCGTCCGCTCGGCGGCATCAATCGCGTTCGCCGCACCGTCGACGAGACCATCTCACGCCTGCGGCACGACCTGAACGGCACGCCCCGCGGCGAGCCGCTGCCGGCCTTGCTCTCCATCCCGCCGACGACGGGGCATTCCGGGAGGCATCCATGTCCAGCGATCTGTTCGAAAAGCTCCAAGACGGCCTCCTTGGATTCGCGGGGGGTCTCATCAACGCGTCCGGCTGGGCCGACAGGGCAGCCAGCAAGCTTGTCATCGACACGCTTTGCGCGACGACGCGCAACCGGCCTCATCCGCTCAGTACAGCGTCAGATTACACGTCGTGGAAGAGCTTGACCGACAAGACGTATCAAGCCCGTCACCTTCCGCCCGCCGACTTGACGGTTCAGCCGCCGATCGAGCGGGTCGCAGCGTTGTTCGCCCGGCCAGCCGGGACTCAAGCGCTCTCCCGGAAGTCGACCTGCCTATTCCCGGCCTTCGCCCAGTACCTCACGGACGGTTTCATCCGCACCAGACCGGAGAAACGGGACCGGACGACGACGAACCACGAGATCGATCTATGCCCACTCTACGGCCTCACCGAGGCTCAGACCACGATTCTGAGGGAGAGCACAGCCGCGCCGGGCCGGCGCGGACGCCTGAAGAGCCAGTTCATCAACGGCGAGGAATATCCGCCCTACCTCTACACCCGTGACGGCAGCGCGATCGCCCCGGATTTCGTGGGACTCGACCCTCCCCTGCTGAATCCGCCGGGTATGCCGAAACCACCAGCCGAACAGCTGGCCAGTCTGTTCGCCGTCGGCGGCGACCGAGCCAATGGCACGCCCTTCACGAGCATGATGAACACGCTGCTGCTGCGTGAGCACAACCGCGTCGCGGGAGAACTGGAGGGGCGCAACCCAGGCTGGGACGACGACCGGGTCTTCGAAACTGCCCGCAACATCATGATCCCGATGTTCATCAAGATCGTGATCGAGCAGTACATCAATCACATCACCCCGCTGCCGTTCAACCTGACCGCCGATCCGTCCATCGCCTGGAAGGCCGCCTGGAACCGGCCGAACTGGATCACGGTCGAGTTCAGCCTGCTTTACCGCTGGCATTCGCTGATGCCCGACGAGATCGAATGGCCGAACCGCACGATCCCGCTGGACGAGTTCCGCGTCGACAATCGCCCCCTGATCGATGTCGGCCTCGCCGCGAGTTTCGCCGCTACAGCCGCCCAGCCTGCCGGCGCCTTGGGCGTCTGCAACACGGGCCGCGCGATCCTCCCGCTCGAGGCGCTCGCCGTCGATCAAGCTCGCCGCAACAGAGTCGCCAGCTACAACGCCTATCGAGAGCATTTCGGCATGCCCCGAGCGACGACGTTCGAGGAGATCACGAGAGATCCTGCGATCGCCGCAAAGCTCGCCGCCCTTTATCCGCTTCCCGACGACGTCGAGTTCTACCCTGGGCTTTTCGCCGAAGACCGGGATCCCAAATCACCGCTGCCGGGCCTGCTGATGCGCATGGTCGGTGTCGATGCCTTCACCCAGGCGCTGACCAATCCGCTCCTGTCCGAGCACGTCTACAACGCAGAGACGTTCACGCCCTGGGGGTTGGAGCTGATCGAGAGCACACGCTCGCTCGGCGACATCTTAAAGCGGCAAGGGGCCGCGATCGACCCGCGGGACATCACGATGACCCAACCAGGCTGGCGCTACGGCTGGCATCTCGCCTGACGGGCACGCCCGGGATCGACAGGGGCAGGAAGGCGCAGGGCGCCGCACGGACGACGATGCGGCAGCGGCGTCGCGCCACCGCCTGTGACACCACGTCTTCGCCACGGCGGCGGACTCGGGCCGGTTCCGCGACCGGTGACCTCGCCCCCACGAGCAACGACGCCTATGCTCAGACGGGATCGCAACGCTCGCGCCGTTTCCCGCCCCTGTCAGATCCGGGTCGCCATGCTGAACCACGTCGAGGACGAGATTCCGAACGCGGGCGAGGTGCCCCGGATCACCCCGCGCGCCGCCACGCGGCGGGATGCCGGCCTGCCGCGCCGCCTGGCCGAAGCCCTGCACGGGGAGGCGCGGTTCGATGCCTTCACCCGGGGCCGCTACGCCAACGATGCGTCGATCTACCAGATCATGCCGGCGGGCGTGGTGTTTCCGCGCGGCGCCGCCGACATCGCCACCACCCTCACGCTCGCCGCCGAGCACGACGTGCCGGTGATCCTGCGCGGCGGGGGCACCTCGCAGAACGGCCAGCCGATCGGGCCGGGGCTGGTGGTGGATTGCTCGCGCCACTTCAACGGCATCCTGGCCTACGATGCCGAGACCGGCACCGTGACGGTGGAGCCCGGACTGGTGCTGGAACGCCTGAACGCTCGGGTGAAGGCCGATGGCTGGTTCTTCCCCGTGGAGCCCTCGACCGCGAGCCGCTGCACCATCGGCGGCATGGCGGGCAACAATTCCTGCGGCGCCCGCTCGCTCCGCTACGGCAAGATGAGCGACAACGTGCTGGCGATGAAAGCGCTGCTGCAGGACGGCGCCGCCTTCGGCTACGGGCTCACCGGCAACGGCCCCGGCGCCACCGGCGCGGCCCGGGCGCAGGATCTCGCCGCCGCCATGGTGGCGCTCGCCGAATCCGAGCGCGACGAGATCCTGGCGCGCTATCCGCAGGTGCAGCGCCGGGTGGGCGGCTACAACCTCGACGCCTTGATCGCGCCGCGCCCCAACCTCGCCCACCTGCTGGTCGGCTCGGAGGGGACGCTCGCCGCCACCACGTCGGTGACCCTCAAGCTCTCCCGGCTGCCGTCGCACCGGGTGATGGGCGTGTGCCACTTCCCGTCGTTCCGCTCGGCCATGGAGACCACCAAGGCCATCGTCGCCCTCGATCCGGTGGCGGTGGAGCTGGTGGACAACAACGTGCTGGTGCTGGGCGCCGACATCCCGCTGTTCCGCACCACCTTGGCCGACATCACCCGGGGCCGGCCGAACTGCCTACTGCTGGTGGAATTCGCCGGGGACGACCGTGACGCGCTAACCCGCGACCTCAAGCGGCTCGAGGCCTGCATGGCCGATCACGGCTTGCCCCGCGCCGTGGTGGAGGTGCCCGAACCGGCGCGCCAACGCTCGGTCTGGGAGGTGCGCGAGGCCTGCCTCAACATCATGATGTCGATGAAGGGCGACGCCAAGCCGATCTCGTTCATCGAGGATTGCGCGGTGCCCCTCGAACACCTGGCCGACTACACCGACGCGGTGACGGAGGTGTTCACCAAGCACGGCACCCGCGGCACCTGGTACGCCCACGCCTCGGTGGGCTGCCTGCACGTGCGGCCGATCCTCGACATGAAGGACGGGGGCGACGTCGCCAAGATGCGGGCCATCGCCGAGGAGGCCTGCGCGCAAGTGCGGCGCTTCAAGGGCTCGTATTCCGGCGAGCACGGGGACGGCATCTCCCGCTCGGAATTCGTGGAGCCGATGTTCGGCGCGCGGCTGACCCGCGCCTTCGAGGCGGTGAAGGACGGGTTCGACCCCGACAACCGGCTCAACCCCAACAAGATCGTGCGCCCCCTGCGGATGGACGACCGTGCCCTCCTGCGGTTCAAGCCCGGCTACGCGGTGACCGAGCCCACCCGGACCGCCCTCGACTGGTCGGACTGGGGCGGCTTCGGCGGCGCCGTGGAGATGTGCAACAACAACGGCACCTGCCGCAAACTCGCGGGCGGCGCCATGTGCCCGTCCTACCGGGCGACCCGGGACGAGCAGCACCTCACCCGGGGGAGGGCCAACACCCTGCGGCTGGCAATCTCGGGCCAACTTGGAACCGACGCCTTCACCAGCCGCGACATGAAGCGGACCATGGACCTCTGCGTCTCGTGCAAGGCCTGCCGACGGGAATGCCCGACGGGGGTCGACATGGCCAAGATGAAGGTCGAGTTCCTGCATCACTACCACGCCCGCCACGGGCTGCCGCTGAGGGACCGGCTGGTGGCCGGGCTACCGCTCTATGCCGGCCTCGCCGCACGGCTCGCGCCGCTGCTGAACCTGCGCGACCGGCACCCGGCCCTGGCGCGGCTCTCTGAGCGGGTGGCCGGGCTCTCGGCCCGCCGCACCCTGCCGGTCTGGCGCCGGCCCTGGAAGGAGATCGGCGAGGCCGCCCATCCGGCCGACATCACCGGCGACTTTCGCGACGTCATCCTGTTCGGCGACACCTTCAACCGCGCCTTCGAGCGCGAGAACCTGGAGGCGGCCGAGCGGGTGCTGAAGGCCGCCGGCTACCGGCTGCACCGGGCCTATCCGGCCCGGGGCAACCGCCCGCTCTGCTGCGGCCGCACCTATCTCGCCTCCGGCCAGACCGACCGGGCGCGCGCCGAGGCGAAGCGGACGCTCGAGACCCTGCTGCCCTACGTGCGGGCCGGCGCCCGGGTGGTGGGGCTGGAGCCCTCCTGCCTCCTCACTTTCCGGGACGAGTTCGCCGCCCTCCTGCCCGGCGCCGACAGCGCGGCGCTGGCCAGGAACAGCCTGCTGTTCGAGGAATTGCTCGCCACCGATCTGGCGGCGGGCCGCATCGCCCTGCCGCTCGCCCACCAGAAGGGCCGCGTGGCGCATCTCCACGGCCATTGCCACCAGAAGGCCTTCGGGGTGATGGGCGCGGTGGAGACGGTCCTGCGCGCCGTGCCGGGTCTCGACCTGCGGGTGATCGACTCGAGCTGCTGCGGCATGGCCGGCGCCTTCGGCTACGGCGCCGACACCATCGACGTCTCGCTGGCCATGGCCGAGCTGTCCCTCTTCCCGGCCCTGCGCGCCGCCGGCCCGAACGACCTCGTCGTGGCCGACGGCACCAGCTGCCGCCACCAGATCCATGACGGGCTCGGGCTCACCGCGCAGCACGTGGCGCGAGTGCTGGATGAGGCTTTGGTGGGGTGAGGGCGCGGCAGAAAGAGGGGCTGAGAAGGCCGTTTCCGCCCTGAGTGGCACCGGACCGCCATCTTTTCGCGCGAGGCGGATGGTCCGCATCCGACCCAACTCAGTCACAGGTCATCGTCCACCAATCGTCCGCGACGGGTCAAGAGCAGATCCCGATAGGGGAACCGTCCTTCCGACATCGTCCGTTCGGATGGGGTGGCCGATGATCGCCGGCCGCGA
>JAKONB010000175.1 GCA_022702195.1 Beijerinckiaceae bacterium
CAGTCGGCCGGGCGGCCGCTCCGGGCGTCAGGCCCGGGGAGGAAAGTCCGGGCTCCATGGAGAGACGGTGCCGGATAACGTCCGGCGGGGGCGACCCCAGGGACAGTGCCACAGAGAGCAGACCGCCTCGGTCCGGCTTCGGCCGGCCCGCGGTAAGGGTGAAAGGGTGCGGTAAGAGCGCACCGCGCACGCGGCAACGCGGACGGCACGGCAAACCCCACCGGGAGCAAGACCGAATAGGGGCGACAGGCGTTCGTCCTTCGGGACGGGCGCAGGCCCGCTCTCCAGGCCCGTCGCCCGGGTTGGTTGCTCGAGGCGATCGGCAACGATCGTCCCAGAGGAATGGCTGCCACGTCGGGAGCTTCGGCTCCCGGCCCTACAGAACCCGGCTTATAGGCCGACTGATCCACTTCCACGGGGCCGCGCCATGCTCGTTCGACCACGGACGGACTGCGACGCGATGTCTTATTCCCCGGGAAAACTTACGCTCGGTTAACCTTGCTGAGGTCTGATCGACCGTGGCCGAACCCATGCGGCCCGGTTCGTTGACGGCGCTCAGAGGCCCATGGTACCCCGATTCATCCCGTCAGCGGCGATTTTCGGATCGACGGACGCAGCCTGCGATTGTCGGGCCGCCGTCCATGCGTATGCCCGTGTCTCGCAGCGCACCCGGTCCGCCGCGTCCCTCCGAGCCTTGCCCTGGCCGCTGAGCCCCTTGGAAGCGACGCATGCAACGCGCCGATCTAGTCGATTTCCCGATGTCTCTCGCCGTGGCCGCGCAGGTGGCCCGATGAGCCGTCCGCGTGAACCGCGCGCGCCGCGGCCGGAGCCGGGCGGCCCGCACGTGCCGGTTCTCCTGGCGGAGGTGCTGGCCGCCCTCGATCTCCCCGGGCGGGCTCTCGCCATCGACGGTACGTTCGGGGCCGGTGGCTATACCCGGGCGATACTGGCGGCCGATCCGGAGATCCATGTGCTGGGCATCGACCGCGATCCCGGCGCCATCCAGGGTGGCGCCCCCCTGGTCGCGTCGGCGCAAGGGCGCCTGACCCTCGTGCCGGGGCGGTTCGGGCAGCTCGATGCCGCCCTGCGCAGCGCGGGGCATATGGCGGCCGACGCCGTCGTCCTCGATATCGGCGTGTCCTCGATGCAGATCGACCAGCCCGAGCGGGGCTTCTCGTTCCGGAACGATGGCCCCCTCGACATGCGCATGGAGCGCGAGGGTCAAAGCGCCGCCGATCTCGTCAACGAGGCTGACGAAGGCGATCTTGCCGACATCATCTATCATTATGGCGAGGAGCGCCGGTCGCGTGCCGTCGCCCGCGCCATCATCGAGGCGCGTCGCAAGGGCCGCATCGAGACCACGGCGGCTCTGGCCGAGATCGTGGCGAGCGTGGTCTGGGCCGATCCGGCGAGCGGCATCCATCCGGCCACCCGGACGTTCCAGGGCCTGCGCATCGCGGTCAACGACGAGCTCGGCGAACTCGTCCAGGCACTGCACGCGGCCGAGCGCATCCTCAAGCCCGGCGGTCGGCTCGCAGTGGTGACGTTCCATTCGCTGGAAGACCGCATCGTGAAGCAGTTCTTCTCCGCCCGGAGCGGCCGCGCGGCCCAGGCATCGCGTCATGTGCCAAGCGTCGAGCAATCCACCCCACGCAGTTTCAAGGCCGTGACCAAGGGTCCGGTCCTGCCCTCGGATGCGGAGATTTTCGTGAATCCGCGCGCGCGCTCCGCCAAATTGCGGGCGGTGGAGCGCACCGACGCGGCCGCACCCGCGCCGCTCGCTACCATCGAGACCCTGGCCGCCCTGCCGGAGCGGACGGCCCGCAGCGGAGGAGCGCGTCGGTGATCCGTTTGCTCAACCTTCTGGCCGTCCTCGGTCTCATCGGATCGGCGATCTACGCCTACTCGATCAAGTACGACACGCTGTACCAGGCGGCGCAGGTCTCGAAGGCCTCGAGCCAGCTCCACAAGGAGCGCCAGGCCATCGCGGTTTTGCGGGCCGAGTGGCAATTGCTCACCCGGCCCGATCGTCTGCAGGCGGCAGTGGACCGTCACCTCGCCCTCGAGCCCATCGGCACCGTCCATCTCGGCCGGCTCGCCGATCTGCCGGCACGGCCGGATCGCGGCGACGAGATCGGCCGTCTCCTGGCGGCCACGGCCACGCCCAAGGAGAAGCCGGTGGCCGGACGCGCATCCGACGAGCCGCGCACCACGGGGAGCGTCACCCCCCGCACGACCACCACCCGTACACCGACCACGCCGTCGAGGTAGTCATCGTGTCCGCAGACGTCCCGCACGGTTCCATCCAGGCCGAGACCGGCTTCGCCGAGGTCGAATCGCCGGCCGAGGCCCCCGCCCCGCTGGTCGAGCACGCGCAAGCGAGCAGGGCGCAGCGCGCCCTCGGCATCGTCCGCGCCATGTTCCATCTGGCGATCGAGCGGTCCTACGCCCGCGTCGGCCTCGTGGGGCTCGGCTTTGCCGTGGTGTTCGCGGCCATCGGCGTGCGCCTCATCTCGATGGCGGCCTTCCCGGACGCCGACAATGGCGAGCACCGGGTGGCGGCGGCCGCCACCACCGCGATCCGCCCCGACATCGTTGACCGCAACGGCGAGATCCTGGCCACCGATATCCGCACGGTCTCGGTCTTCGCCGAACCGCGCAACATCTACGACAAGGACGAGGCGGTCGAACTCCTCACCGCCGTGCTGCCGCAGATCAACGCCACGGACCTGCGCGCCAAGCTCTCCACCAAGAAGGGCTTCGTCTGGGTCAAGCGCGAGATCACCCCGAAGCAGCAGGCCGAGGTCCATCGCCTGGGTATCCCCGGCATCGGATTCCTGCCGGACCACAAGCGCGTCTACCCGAACGGCGTCGCCGCCGCGCACGTGCTCGGCTTCTCGAACCTCGACAATATCGGCATCGCCGGCATCGAGAAGTACATCGACACCCAGGGCAACAAGGCGCTCAACGATTTTGGCCTCGTGGCCAAGCAGACCGACCTGAAGCCGGTGCAGCTCTCCCTCGACCTGCGGGCGCAGTTCGCGGTGCGCGACGAGCTCGCCTGGGGCATCGACCACTTCAAGGCCAAGGCGGCGGCGGGCATGATCCTCGACGTGACCACCGGCGAGGTGATCGCCCTGGCTTCACTGCCGGATTTCGACCCCAACGACCCGGCCGACGCCCTGAGCCCCGACCGCATCAACCGGATGAATGTCGGTGTCTACGAGATGGGCTCGACCTTCAAGGCGATGACCCTCGCCATGGCGCTCGATTCCGGCAAGTACAACGTCAATTCGACCTTCGACACCCGGGGCGGCGTGCTGAACTGGGGCCGC
>JAKONB010000186.1 GCA_022702195.1 Beijerinckiaceae bacterium
AGCGCAGGACTTTCGTCGAGCCGCCGCGTTCGAGATGGCGCTGCGCGCGTCGGCGCATCCACGGTGAGACGGTCCAGATCCCCTGCATTGGTGCCCCCTCCGACAAATTTGAGCCAATGGGACCTCAACCGTACGATCCGGACATCCCCTGTTCGGGTGAACCTGCGCCACAGATCCGGAGCTTTGATCACCCGATACAACTAGAGTTTGAAGATGGACCCGGCCGCCTCGCGTGCTGCGGTCTTCGCGCGTCCGGCCGCCTCGAGCCG
This sequence comes from Beijerinckiaceae bacterium, assembly GCA_022702195.1. GTDB lineage: Bacteria > Pseudomonadota > Alphaproteobacteria > Rhizobiales > Beijerinckiaceae > Methylobacterium. The sequence continues at coordinate 270 of JAKONB010000186.1, forward strand.
CGCGATTTCCCGGGTCAGAAGCGCGATGCGGGCAGCAATCTCCTCCACCGAGAGGCGGTCGAGCGATTCGCCGATCGCGTGACTCGCCGGCCGGAGCGGCTTTTCGTCCTCGTCCCTCATGGCTTTACCTCCATCGCCGGTCTCACCACCACGGGCTCCCTGCCGCCGGGGGCGCCAGGCGCAGATGTCGGGCCACCGAAGCGCCGATATCGGCGAAGGAGGCCCGCCGGCCAAGGGCGACGGGGGCGATTCCGGGGCCGAAAGCCAGGATCGGAACCTGCTCGCGCGTGTGCTCCGTGCCGTGCCAGGTCGGGTCGTTGCCGTGGTCGGCGGTGATCACGCACAGATCCCCGGGTCCCAGGGCGGCCCGGATCTCCGGGAGGCGCGCGTCGAAGGCTTCGAGTTCGGCGGCGTAGCCCGGCACGTCGCGGCGATGGCCGTACTCTGTGTCGAAATCCACGAGGTTGAGGAAGACGAGGCCGCCCTCGGGCAACTCGCGGAACGCCGCCAGCGCGGCGTCGAGGCAGGCAGCGTTGCCCGCCGCCTTGATCTCGCGGCCGGTGGCGCGATGGGCGAAGATGTCGCCGATCTTGCCGACGCTGACGACGCTGCGGCCCTCCTTACCCAACCGGTCGAGGAGGGTCTCTCCGGGGGGCTCCACCGCGTAATCCTTCCGGTTGGCCGTGCGCCGGAACCCGTCCTCGGCCGAGCCGGTGAAGGGCCGCGCGATGACGCGTCCGATCCGGTAGGGGTCGCACAGGTCTCGGGCGATCCGGCACAGCGCGTAGAGGCGTTCGAGGCCGAAACGCTCCTCGTGGGCGGCGATCTGGAACACGCTGTCGGCCGACGTGTAGCAGATGGGCCGTCCCGTCCGGACATGCTCGGCGCCGAGGCGCTCGATGATCGCGATGCCGGCGGCGTGGCTGTCGCCGAGGATGCCGGGCAGGTCGCCGCGGGCGATCAGGTCGGCGACCAGCGCCGCCGGGAAGGCCGGGACGGTATCGGGGAAATGGCCCCAGGCCTCCCGGACCGGCACGCCCGCCATCTCCCAATGCCCCGACGGGGTGTCCTTGCCGGCGGCGGTCTCTTCCGCGTGGCCATAGGCGCCGAGGGGCGGGCCGGCGATGGCGAGGCCGGGGGGCACCCGCCCGGTGGCGCCCTGCGCCGCGAGGCCAAGGCCGAGGGCGGCGAGATGCGGCAGGCGCAAAGGACCGGCGCGCAGGCCGGCCCGGTCGCCGCCGCCCCGAGCGCAAGCCTCGGCGATGTGCCCCAGCGTGTCGGCGCCGGCATCGCCGTAGCGGTCGGCGTCGGGGGCGCCGCCGATGCCGACGGAATCGAGGACGATGAGGAGGGTGCGGGGCATGGTCGGAATCGTCATCAGGCCGGAACGGCGTCGGCGACGCTGTCGCTCTGCAGGTCGAAGGCGGCGGCGAACAGGGCCTGGGTGTAGGGGGTCCGGGGCGCGGCGAAGATCGCCTCGGCCGGCCCCTCCTCCACCACCCGCCCGTTCTGCATGACGAGGACGTAGTTCGCCAGCGCCCGCACCACCTTGAGGTCGTGGCTGATGAACAGGTAGGCGAGCCCGCGCTCGCGCTGGAGGTCGCGCAGCAGGGTGACGATCTGCGCCTGGACCGAGCGGTCAAGGGCCGAGGTCGGCTCGTCGAGCACCACGAATTTGGGTTTGAGCACGATGGCGCGGGCGATGGCGATGCGCTGGCGCTGGCCGCCGGAGAATTCGTGCGGATAGCGGTCCATGGTCGCCGGATCGAGCCCGACATCGGTCAGAGCCGCCGCCACCGCCGCCTGGCGCTCGGCCCGGCTCCGGACGGCGCCCTGGACCACGAGGCCCTCGGCCACGATGTCGGCCACGGTCATGCGCGGCGAGAGCGAGCCGTACGGGTCCTGGAACACCACCTGCATGTCGCGCCGGAACGGGCGCATGGACGCGGGTCCGAGGCCGGCGATGGATTGGCCGAGGAAGACGATCGGCCCCTCGCAGCCGGTCAGGCGCAGGAGGGCGAGGCCCAGGGTGGTCTTGCCCGAGCCGGATTCGCCGACGACCCCCACGGTCTCGCCGGCCCGCACCCGCAGGGCGACCCCGTCCACCGCCTTCACGTGGCCTCTGGTCCGCCGCAGCATCCCCTCGCGGATCGGGAACCAGACCTTAAGCGGACCCGCCTCCAGCAGGGAGGGGGCGTCGTCCGGCACCGGATTGGCACGGCCCTTCGGCTCGGAGGCGAGGAGGCGCCGCGTGTAGTCGTGCTGCGGATCGGCGAAGAGCCTGGCCGTTTCCCCGGCCTCGACGATGCGCCCGGACAGCATCACGCAGACCGAGGTCGCGATGCGCTGCACGATGCCGAGATCGTGGGTGATGAACAGCATCGCCATGCCGAGCCGCTTCTGGAGGTCGGCCAGCAGGGTGAGGATCTGGGCCTGGACGGTGACGTCCAGCGCCGTGGTCGGCTCGTCGGCCACCAGCAGGTCGGGTTCGCAGGCGAGCGCCATGGCGATCATCACCCGCTGGCGCTGGCCCCCC
>JAKONB010000230.1 GCA_022702195.1 Beijerinckiaceae bacterium
GCCTCTTGAGCCTCCTGGCGCGACGGCGGAGTGAAGCCCTCTGGGAAGCCGGCGACGGGAATTTTCTGACGCGTCGTCCGCTCGATGTCGCGCAGATACGCCTTTTCCTCATCGTTGCAGAACGAGATCGCAAGACCATTCGCCCCGGCGCGCGCGGTGCGGCCGATGCGATGAACGTAACTCTCCGGCACGTTGGGCAGATCGTAGTTGATCACATGACTCACCGCCTCGACGTCGATGCCCCGAGCGGCGATGTCGGTGGCGACCAGCACGCGGCAGGAACCATCTTTGAAGGCGGCCAGGGCGCGCTCACGCTGCGGTTGCGATTTGTTGCCGTGGATGGCTGAGGCGTTGATGCCGACCTTCTCGAGCCCACGCACGACCCGGTCGGCCCCGTGCTTGGTGCGCGTGAAGACGAGGACGCGCTCGATCTTAGGGTCGCGCAGAATATGGTTGAGCAGGGCCTGCTTCGCACCAGTATGCGCAAAGATGACTTCCTGAGTCACGCGCTCGGCGGTCGTGGCCACTGGGGTGACGGCGACTTGGACCGGATCGCGCAGATACTGATCGGCAAGGCCGGCGATGTTCTTGGGCATGGTGGCCGAGAAGAACAGACTCTGGCGCTCCTTCGGCAGCATCTTCACAATGCGCTTGAGGGCATGAATGAAGCCGAGGTCGAGCATCTGGTCGGCTTCGTCGAGAACGAGGATCTCAACGGCCTCGAGGGTCAACGAGCGGCGCTCGATGAGGTCCATCAGCCGGCCCGGGGTGGCGACGAGGATGTCGACGCCGTTGGCCAGCGCCTTCTCCTGACGGCTGATGGTGACGCCGCCGAACACCACGGTGTTGGTGAAGGAGAGATAGCGGCCGTAATCCGAGAAGCTCTCGGCGATCTGATTGGCAAGCTCGCGGGTAGGCGAGAGCACGAGCACGCGACAGCCGCGACGGATAGCCTTGCGCGGGTTTTGAGCGAGGCGATGCAGGATCGGCAGCGCGAAGGCTGCCGTCTTGCCGGTGCCGGTCTGGGCGATGCCGCACAGGTCTCGGCCCTCCATGGCCGGCGCAAGCGCCTGGGCCTGGATCGGGGTCGGGGTCTTGTAGCCGGCCTCTTCCAGCGCCCGCAGCACGGGTTGGGCGAGACCGAAATCGGTGAACTGGGTCAAGGAATAACTTTCAGGCAGCGGGACCGCGGCGACGGCCGTCGAAACGACGTCCATCGCAATCGAATGAGGGAATCGGTCCGTTGAGCTGGATCCGCCCGCGTGCCGGGGCAGTCCGGGTGCATGCACGTTGAAGAGAGGGGCTCAGGTCAGTAGGAATTCGCGTTAAGCGACCCATCGATCCGTCACGCAGCCCTCTCAAGCGGAACCATGACGGCCGCTGACGCTGCCCTCGCGATATGCATCTTCGCACCTGCGAAGTCAATGCTTCATGCAATCCGCCGGAGATCGGCTGGCTGGGGGATGCGGATCGTCCAACAGCGTTGACACCTCGGCAAGGGTGGAATGCTAGATCGTGTGCGGATGCCGGTGTGACCGGTGGATCCGAGGCACCATGATCGCGCGCCATACCCTCATCTATGTCGGTTCGCGTGGCCTCGCTGCAGCTCTGAACATGGGTTCGCTCGCCGTGTTCACGCGGCTGGCGCCCACGGAGGTCTACGGACTCTATCTGCTCGTGTTGTCGTGGGCGCTCGTGCTCTATGGCGCCACCTGTCAATGGCCGAAATTCTCGTTCTTCGCCCTCTACGACGAGGCCCGCGCCGCCGCGCAAGTCGGCACCGTCACGCGTCTGCTTGCCACGATGATCGGGTTGGCCGCCATCTCGGCCGGTCTGGCCTGCCTGCTCGGATTCGTCGAGCCGCGCCCGGCGATGGCAATTGTCTTCGCCGTCTGCGGCATGATGATCTTCGAGGGGTCGGCTGAGATCGCCCGCACCCGTCTCGAGGTCGGAGCCGTGGCCCTGTCGATCGTCCTGCGCGCAGTACTGGTGCTCGGCCTCGGCAGCGTCTCCCTTCTCCTGTTTGGCGATGCTGTCGATCTCCTCCTCGCAACGGCCATCGCCAATGTGATCGCGGCAATTCCGAACTTGAGAGCGATCGGCGCCTTGCTGTGGGGAGCAGGCAGCCTTGCCGAAGCGCGGCGCCTTCTCGACTATGGCTGGCCGCTGGTCATGTCTTTCGGCATCGCGGCCCTGGCTCAGACCCTTGATCGCCTCATCATCGGATCAAGCGTTGGCGTGCGCGAACTCGGCGCGTACGGGGCCTTCGCTGATTTTCTGCGCCAGAGCTTCGTCGTGTTCGGGGACAGCATCGCCCTTGCCCTCATTTCGATTGCCAAGCGCGACGCCCGCGAGGGTGGTATGGTAGCGGCGCGTCCAGTGCTTGAGGGGGCGGCACGGCTTCTCACGCTCATTGCTGCCTTCGGTGCTGTCTTCTTCCTCGCCTTCGACGATCTCATCGTCACGGTGCTGCTCGGAGTGGATTATCGCGATGCGGCCCTGCGGGTGGCGCCCCTCTTGGTTGCCGCGAGTATCCTGCTGATGTTCCGGTCGTATTATTTCGGACAGGTGATCTATTTCGCCCGGTCGAGTCGTCTCGACGCCGTGGCGTCGTTCGTGCTCCTCGCGGTCATCGGAGGTCTTTCGGCTCTGCTGATCCCGCGCTTCGGCGTCGAGGGCGCTGCAATCGCGGTCGCGATCGGCCAAGGGGCTGCCTGCCTCGTCTTCATCCTCGGAACGCGTGGTCCAATTCGGATGCCGGTGCCCTGGCGGGATATCACCGGCATTGCGGCGGCGGCGCTCACTTGCCGATTGGCGATTGCCGGCATCGACTTGACGCCGATCGGTCGGGCGCCGGCCGGGATCGGCCTTGAACTGATCCTGTTGGGGAGTGCAGCATTCGCCACGGCGTGGTATTTTGATATTCTGGGCATGTCGGCCATCGCAGCGGGTCGTTGGAAGCGAGCTGTACGATGAGCCATCCTGCGACGGTCCGGGGTGGTATCGTCACCCCCGATGGTCTGGTCGTCGCGCTGAGGCCCCTCGACCCGGCCGCGCCCTGGGTCGCGGCGTGGCGGGATCTTGCCGAATGTTCGCTCGTCGACAATCTCTTTTATCATCCCGACTTTGCCCTCCCGGCGGCGGCGGCGTTCGGGGCCGATGTCCAAGTGGCGCTTGTGGGGGATCGGGCTCCAGAGGAGCCCGGGCTACGCTTGATCGCGGCTTGGCCGTTTCGCCGCACGCGTCTGCGCTGGGGCCTTCCACTCTCTTTGGCCATGGGATGGATGCACGATTTTGCGATCTTCGGCGCTCCACTTCTGGACGCCGCAGAAGCTGCTCGGGCGCTCGATGCCCTTCTCTCCGGTCTGCGCCCTCTTGCCGGCCGGCGTATCATGCTCGCCTTCGCGCCAACGCACGGACCGTTCGCGGACTTGCTCGACGCCGCCTGTGCTCGCCAAGAGTTGCGTCAAGCGCGGTTCTGGCAACATGAGCGCGCTTTCCTCGATCTGCGGACCCTGCACCCGGACGAGCGAAGGGCTTATCTCGGACATCTCTCGTCTCAGCGCAGACGCAAGCTGCGGCAGACGGCCGAGCGCCTGGACGCGGAGGGTGTCGTCAGATTCGAGACCATCCGCGACCCGGCCGAACTGGCATCGGCTCTCGACGATTACCTCGCCCTCGAGGCGAGGGGTTGGAAAGGTCAGCGGGGAACGGCCATGGCCAGTTCGTTGCCGCAGGTTGCGATGATGCACGGCGCCGTCGCTGCCCTCGGATCACGCGGCGCCGCGCAGATCAACCGTCTCCGTCAGGATAGCCGCACGTTGGCTTCGATGATCAGTTTCGTAACGCGCGATCAGATCTGGACCTTGAAGATCTCTTTCGAAGAAGCGGCCGCCCGTCATTCGCCGGGCGCGCAGCTCATTCATCGTTTAACCCAGAGTGTGATCGAGGAAGGGACCATCGCCACCGGCGATTCCTGTGCGCCGCCGAATTTCGCTCTTCCGGAAACCTTCTGGAGCGAGCGTCTTCCCCTCGCGCATATCTTGCTGGAAACGCCCGGGGGAGATCCGTTCTTCGGTTTGGCACGATGGCTCGAGGCCCGACGCGCTCGCGGTGTGACCAAGCTGCGCGCTTGGCTGCGCGCCAGACGGCACCGGCAACGGACGTAAGGTTTCCGTGTCTCCAGCCGCCGGGCTTTTAGCCACTCGGATCGTCGAACCGACTCCAGCGAAAGACCTCTGCTCCTGCGCCGTCGATGACCCGCACCGCCTCTGCGGGTTCACCGGAGCGCTGCGGCGCACGGGCGCGGGCGAACAAGCCGAGGGCTCGCTCCCGTGCCGCCTCGACGTCACGCGTGCGCACGGAGATCCGCTGACGAACGGCATCCGCAGTCGATTCATCGTCCGGACCTAGAATTTCGATATGAAAGGTCTCGCGCTCACTCAATGTGTCGGGGCTCCAACAGGGTGTCTCAAACTGTGGCCGGGACCATGGCGGGAGGGAGAGGGATAACGCACGCGATCCCCTGGCGGCAATGTCGTTCTCCGACGATGGACAGCCCTACTCAAGTCGCATCTACCCAGCGGAAAAGGCCGGACGTTTCCGCCCAGCTCCTCACGTCTGTCAATTAGTTACGCTCGATCAACGTGCCGGCTGGGTGCCGCCGGGCGCCATCGGATGGCCGTTGGCGGCGCCAGGCACTGCCACGTTCGGGGCTGTCGTTACCGGACCGGGACCCATTCGCGATCCGGGGGTACCTGTATTCTCAGGCATACCCTTTTCACTATTGCTCTTCACGCTGCCCGGATTGTTCATGGTGTCCGTGGCGGTTTTTGGGGATCCAGTCTGGGCCAGGGCTGCGCCAGTGATTGACAAGGTCAAAGTAGTGGCAATGGCGAAAGGGGTCTTGCGCATGGATCGCTTCCACATTTTCGATCGTATTAAAGTAAAAACGTTGCAGTCGGCGTTTTGTTCGAAGAATTCGCAAAAAATCGACAATAAACCAGCAATCGGTGGCGCGCGGGAGGGCCGGCGACCCGATCGCATTCCCGGTCGTGCAACGACGGCCCGGATGTGATTGAGTGCACCATCCATCACCACCCTACGGACAGAGAACACATGGCGAAAACGCCCTTCGTCACAGTCGACTGGCTCAAGGCCCGTCTCGACGCTCCCGACATCGTTGTCCTAGACGCCTCCTGGTATCTGCCCGTGCAGGGACGCGACGCGGCGGCGGATTATGCCGCGGGGCACGTTCCCGGGGCGATCCGCTTCGACATCGATGCGATGAGCGATGAGAACTCGCCGCTCCCCCACATGCTGCCGCGTCCGGAGGTGTTCGCTTCGCGCATGCGGACGCTTGGAATCGGCGACGGTGTTCAGATCGTGGTCTATGACGGGATGGGTCTGTTCTCGGCTCCGCGCGTCCGCTGGATGCTCATGGCGTTCGGAGTTCGTGACGTCGCCATCCTGGAAGGCGGTTTGACGGCCTGGGTGGCTGCCGGTGGCCCGCTGGAGGAGGGAGAGGGGCACCCGCGTGCCCGGCGCCACTTCACCGCGCGCCTCGATCATGGCGTCGTTGCGGATGCGAATGACGTTGCCCGTGTTCTCGAGACCGGCTCGGCCCAAGTCGTCGATGCCCGGTCCGGCCCGCGCTTTCGCGGCGAGGAGGCAGAACCCCGGCCGGGCGTTCGGCCGGGCCACATGCCGGGCGCGCGCAACGTGCATTATTCGGCGCTCCAGAGCGACGGCCGATTGAAGGATCCCGATGCCCTGCGCGCGGTCTTCGCGCAGAACGGCGTCGATATCGAGCGACCGGTGGTGACCACCTGCGGATCCGGCGTGACCGCCGCCATCGTCGCTTTGGCCCTGGAAACTCTCGGACATCCGCCGCGTGCGCTCTATGATGGCTCCTGGTCGGAATGGGGATCGGACGCCGCCCGTCCCGTCGCCACCGGACCGGCCTGAGCCGGCCATGCACCCGACTGGAGGGCTCCATGCGGCAACGAGCCTGAACCGTGGCGTTTGA
>JAKONB010000236.1 GCA_022702195.1 Beijerinckiaceae bacterium
GCGGGCGCGCCCAGGAGGGCGAGGAGCAGCATCGTCGCCAGGGCCTGGTTCGGCATGGGGTTTCCTCGGCTCTTTCTTGTTCGCTCGGTCTGCTGCATGGGGCCTTTCCGCGCAAGACGCTTCGGGCACCCATCCTCCGGGACTGCAAGACGCCGCCGGACCATCGGTTCCCGCTCCACCGCCTTGGTCCCGGGCGCGCCTTCCTCAGCTCGACAGCGCCACCGCGCGGGCGAGGGCCGGCGCGAAGCCGGTGAGCGGCACGGTGATCGTCGCCGGCTCCTTCGCGTCCGGCTTCATCCCCGAGACCGTCAGGTTCTGCGCGGTCTTCATCGCGTCGGTGGCTAGGGTCGGCAGGCTCACGGGTACGAGGCACCCCTCGATGGTGCAAGACAGGAACGGGGCGCCCTTGCCCAGGACCGCCTCGTCGAGCTTGAACGACACGCCCGGCTCGATGGAGAAGCCCAGCGGCATCAGGATCAGGCCCTGTGCCCGTCCCTCGCTGGGGCTCCGGATCTCGACGGCGAATTGCCGCCTGCCATTCGTGCCCTGCGCCTGGAGCAGGGTACACTCGGTCTTGGAATCCTCGCGGGTGCAGCTCACGGTCCAGCTGCCATAGGTCTCGCTGACCGAACTCGCGCCGGTGGGCCAGACGCCGGCCGGGGCCGCAACGGGGGTCGCCGGTGTCGCGGGCACCGGAGCGGGTTTGGGGGCCGGCGGCTTGCGCGGGCGCGGCTTGGCGGCCGGCTGGGGCGCAGCGGGGGCGGCCTCTTCGGGCGCCGCGTCCTGCGCCTGGACCGGACATCCCAGACAGGCCAGCAGAGTCACCGCGACGAATGAACGGTGCAATAGGGTCGACGACAAGCAACGGCTCCCGAGGCTTCCAACGCGGCGATGGATTGCCCCGTAGTCCCGCGCGCCCTGCGGCGCAATGGAAAGACCGGCAAGTCGTTGCGGGTAACCGCGCTCAATCCGTCAGGGCCGGGGGCGCGGCTCCGGCTTTCCCCCCGGATCGATGGCGGGAAGTTCGTTGAGGCCGAGCCCGACCACGGTGGGTGCCGGGGCCGCGTTCTGGCCGTGGGCGCGATTGGCCAGGGCCACGGTGAGCTTCTCCGCCGGTTCGGACAACATCAGGGCGAGAATGTCCGCCATCTTGCGCGGGTTCATAGCAAGAACGATCGGCACGAGCACGTCGAGGCTCAGGCGGTCGAAGACGCGGGCGGCGTCCTTGGGCCGCATTGTCTCATACATGGTGACGATGTTCTTCAGGGCCGCCTTCTCGGCTTCGGCCCGTGGCGACGCCCCGCTCTCGACCTTGTCCTCGCCGCGCTTCAGGGTGTCGACCCCCTCTTCGAGCTTGCGCTCGGCCGAGCCGATGAGCTGCTCGCGCAGGTCCAGCGCCTCGCTGCGCTGCTTGAGCGCATCGCGCCGGGACGACAACCGCTCGAGGATGGCACGCTCGGAGGCCGGTATCGTGTCGCCCGCCGGCGGCCGCGCCGCAGGCTTCTCCGGGTCCGGCGCCTTGTCCGACTTCTCCTCCTTGGGCGTCACCGAGCCGGTGGTGGTGGGGTCGACGGGCTCGTACCCGGTCCGGGCCTTGGCGAGCGCGCGGGCGAAGGGGGGCATCGGCCCGTCAGGCGCGGGGCGGCCCTGCTGGATGGCGAGCGTCGAGAGCTTGAGCACGAGCAGACCCGCCGCCGCGAGCGTCACCGCATCGATCAGCCGTAGCTTGAACGGGCGTGGTTGCAGGCCCCGCAGGATCCGGTTGGGTTTGGTCATGCGGCTTTGCTGCGCAGGCGGTTGAGGGCCCGCTCGGACATGGCCAACGCGGCCGCGGCGGCGAGGCCGAGGCGCTCACCGTTGGGGCTGAGTTCCGGCTCCGCCCTGGACGTGTCCCACCGCTGGCGGGGCATCGCGACCTCGGGGGCGACGGCGACGGGGCGCATCGGCGTCTCCTCGCGACTCGGCTGCACGTTGGAGACGATGGCCGAGATCCGCGCAATGATCGATTCTCCCGCCGCCACGTGGGCGGTGAGGTCGGCCGCGTAGCGCTCGGCGGTGCCGAGCCGGTCGGCGAGGGTCCGGTCGCATTCGTCGAGGGTGCTTCGCAATCCCGCGATCGCCCGCTCGGCGGTGGAACTCGCTACGACGAGATCGGCAATAGTCTGGCGCAGGGCGGTCTCGTCCCCCTTTAGGTGGACGATGCGGCGGCTCAAGCGAACCGACGAGACGATGGTGGCCACCAGCAGGATGGCGACGAGGATGTCGGCGATGAGGGTGACGAGAAAGCTCATGGTGGTCGCGTCACCCGTCGTTGCGGTTGTTCATGGAGGCCTCGAAGGCCTGGAGCGTGGTGCGTGAGCGGCGCAGCGGCCGGGTGAGCTGCACCGCGATGCTGTCGTCGATCCGGCCGATCCGCCCCTGGGTCAGGGCCCAGTCGCCGCAGCGGACCGAGATGAGGTCCGAGGGTTTGGTGTCGAACATCAGGGTGTCGCCCACCTTCAGGGCCATCACCTTCTTGAGCGGCAGCATCATCTCGTGCAGCACCGCCTCCATCCGGGAATCCGCCTGCCAGAGTTCGGTGGCGAGGTGGCTCTCCCAGGTCTGATCGCGGCCGAGCTTCTCGCCCATGAAGCTCTGCATCAGCAGTTCGCGGATCGGCTCGATGGTGGCGTAGGGAAACAGAATCTGCAGCATCCCGCCGCGCCCGTCCATGTCGAGCTTGAGGCTGATCAGGATAGCCGCATTGGCCGGCCGGGTGATGGTGGCGAAGCGGGGATTGGTCTCGATCCGGTCGATGGCGAAGCGCACCGGCGAGAGCGGCTGGAACGACAATTCGAGATCGGCCAGGATGATCTCCACGAGGCGCCGCACCAGCTGCATCTCGATGCTGGTGAAGGGCCGCCCGTCGATGCGCGTGGAAGTGCCCCCGCGCTTGCCCCCGAGCAGCAGATCCATGGTCGAATAGGCCAGATTCGATTCCACCGTGACGAGGCCGGAATTCTCCCAGGCGTCGGCGCGGAAGACGCCGAGCAGGGTCGGCAAGGGGATCGCATTGAGGTAGTCGCCGAACCGGACCGAGGTGATGTTGTCGAGGGTCACCTCGACGTTGTCCTGAAAGAAGTTGCGCAGGCTGGTCGACAACAACCGGATCATCCGGTCGAAAACGATTTCCAGCATCGGCAGGCGTTCGTACTGGACGACGCCGGAATCGACGATGGCGCGGACACCCCCCGCTCCCGACGCCGAGAGCTCGCGCAGGGAGAAGCCCAGGACGCTGTCGATCTCGTCCTGGTTCAGGATGCGGTCGTTGCCGGCGAGCTCGGGGAGGTTGTCGGTCTCCCCGTCCTCGATCATCGTCGCCCATTCGGCGGCGACGTCACTGGCGTGCGTCGTGGTGCCCTGCTCGGCCAGAGCCGCGCCCCACTCGTCCGCGAGCGAGGCTTCCCCGCCCTCGCCGTTCTGGGCGATGAGTGCGGCGGACCAGTCGTCGTCTGCGATGGCGTCGTCGGGATCGGCCATGGGGGTCTCGGGCAACTCGCGAATGGGATCGGGGGATTACTGGACGACCACGTCCTTGAAGAGCACGGCCTCGGCGCGGGCCGGATGGATCGCCACGTTGACCCGTCTCAGCAATTCCTCGCGCAGGCGGTACATGGCCGCCGAACCTGTGAGGTCGCTCGCGCGCAATTCGCGCAGATAGACCTGGAAGGTGTCCTCGATGCGCGGCATCAGCGGCTTCACCTCCTCCTCGACCTTGGCGTCCTTCAGCTCGATGGCGACCTTGATCTTCGCGTACTTCGCCTTGTCCTGACCCGGCTCGCCGGCGAGGTTGACCAGCATCTCGCGCACGTCGAGGAAGACCACCGGCTTCTTCACCTCGACCTTGGCGGCCTCTTTCTGAGCGTCGTTGGACTTCTTGCTCATGAAGAAGAAGCCCCCGCCCCCGAGGAGGAGGACGGCGAGGACGGCGGCGCCGATGATGATCAGCTTCTTCTTGCCGGCGGCCGGAACCTGGACCTCTTCGCCCTCAACGGGGGCATTCTTGGGCTTCCTGGCCATCGTCTGAAGAGCCCCCGCGGATCGCGCTGTCCCGGCCCGCCGCGTCGCAGCGAGTCCGTCTGTGCGGGTATCCTGCCATCAAGGTTAACACCCCGTTAAGGCGGCAATTTCTGCCGGGCCGGGTTTGCCGCGTGGACGGGACGCGCCCCGTCGAGATCGCCGCCCCCTTCGAGTCAGACCTTTGATATCGTTCGATGAATTTTGATCGGGACTGCTGGCACGGCTCGTGCGGACAGTGTCCTGTCGCCGCTCGTCGGGTGTTGGGTCCGTGTCATGCAGAACGCGTTGTTCGTCGGGGTTTCGAGCCAGGTCGCGCTGCAACGCGAGCTGGACGTCATCGCCAACAACATGGCCAACGTCTCCACCAACGGCTTCAAGGCGCGCAACACCCGCTTCCAGGAATACCTGATGCCGGGGGCGAGCGCCGGCTCGTTCCCGAAGGCGGACCGGCGCGTCTCCTACGTCATCGACCAGGGCACCCAGCTCGACCTGGCGCAGGGGCCGATCGAGCAGACCGGCAACCCGCTCCACGTGGCGGTGCGGGGCGAGGCGTTCCTGGTGGTGCGCACGCCCAATGGAGACCGATACACCCGGAACGGTGCCCTCGAGACCGACCCCCAGGGCAATCTGGTGACCAACGACGGTTATCCGGTGCAGGGGGATGGCGGTCCGATCCAGATCGGCCCGCAGGAAACCGGCACCACGATCGGTCCGGACGGCACCGTCTCCACCAATCTGGGCATTCGCGGCCGGGTTCGCCTCGTCACCTTCGCCAATCCCCAGGCCCTCACCAACGAGGGCGCCAACCTCTTCAGCTCCACCGCCGCGCCGGTCCCGGCTGGGCTGGCCGGGCGCCTCGAATCGGGGGCGCTCGAGCGCTCCAACGTCAAGCCGGTGCTTGAGATGACCCGGCTGATGGACGTCAACCGCACCTACACCATGGTGTCCGGCGTGATCTCGCGCATGGACGAGTTGCGGGGCACGGCGATCCGCCGCCTCGCCGACGTTGCATAAGGATCTCGACAGATGCGTGCCCTCTACGCCGCCGCCACCGGCATGGCGGCCCAGGAACTCAACGTCCAGGTCATCTCCAACAACATCGCGAACCTGCGGACCACGGGCTACAAGCGCCAGCAAGCGCATTTTCAGGATCTGCTCTACCAGAACCTGCGCCGGGCCGGCTCCTCGACCTCGGACCAGAACACCCAGCTTCCGGCGGGGCTCGCCCTCGGCTCGGGCGTGAAGACCACCTCCACCGCCCGGACCATGTCGCAGGGCACGCTGACCTCGACGGAAAAGGAATACGACGTCGCGATCCGCGGCGAGGGCCTGTTCCGCGTGACGATGCCCGACGGCCGCACCGCCTATTCCCGCGACGGCTCGTTCGATCTCTCGGCGCAGGGCCAGCTCGTGACCCGCGACGGCTACCTGGTCGATCCGGGCATCACGGTACCGGCCAACGCCACCTCGGTGACGATCAGCGCGCAGGGCGCGGTGCAGGCGACGATTCCGGGCCAGACGGCGCCGCAGACGCTGGGCCAGTTCCAGCTCTCGCGCTTCGTCAACAAGGTCGGACTCGAATCGATCGGCGACAACCTCTTCATGGAGACCGCCGCCTCCGGCCCCGCCATCACGGGCCTTCCGGGCGCGGAGGGGTTCGGCAACCTGCAGCAGAGCTATCTCGAGGAAGCCAACGTCAACGCGGTCACCGAGATCTCGTCGCTGATCGCCGCGCAGCGCGCCTACGAGATGAATTCGAAGGTGGTCACCGCCGCCGACCAGATGCTCTCCACCACCTCCCAGATGTTCCGCGGTTGATCGAAGTCGAGCGGTCGGAGCCATGACGATGCAAGCCCTGAAGCAGATCCCCCGCCTGCCGCGTGCGCAGGTCGCGCCCCTCAGCCTCGCCATCGTCGGGCGCGCCCTGTTCGCCCTGACGGCGTTCGGGCTCATGACCGCCACGGTCCTGGCCGGCCCCCAGCCGCTGCGCCTGCGCGGCGACGTGACGGCGCGGGGCGACGTGGTCACGCTCGGCGACCTCGTCGAGGGCGCGGCGCCGGAACTCGCCGGGCGCCCGATGTTTCGCGCGCCGGCCCTCGGCGCGAACGGGACGATCCAGGCTCAGCGCATCGGCGACGCGGTGGCGGCCCTCGGGCTCGGCCCAGTGGAGACGGGCGGACGCCTTCAGGTGGCGGTTCAGCGCGCCGCCCGGCGGGTGACGCAGCCCGAGATCGAAGCGGCGGTGAAGCGCGCCCTCGAATCCGCCTATGGCCTCGATGCCCGCAACCTCGCGATCCGCATCGACGGGGATGCCCCCGTCCTGCTCGCGCCGCTCGACCTCACCGGTCAGGCCACGGCCCTCGACCTCAGCTACGATCAGCGCTCGCGGCGGGTGGCCGCCCTGATCACCCTCGGCGAGCGGCAAGCCTCCCTGCGGATCTCCGGCCAGGTCGTCGAGATCCGCGAAGTCGTCGTGCTCGGCCGCGCCCTCAATCGCGGCGAGGCCGTGACCGCCGCCGACATCACCCTGGAGCGCCGCCCCAAGGAGGCCTCGCCGGTGGACGCGCAGGTCGGGCTGCCCACCGCACTGGCGGGCCAGGTCGCCCAGAGGGCGCTGGGCGCCGGCTCCGTGTTGCGGGCCGGAGACCTCGCGGCGCCGGATGTGGTCACCCGGGGCGAGGCCGTGACCATCGTGTTCGATTCGCCGGGCCTCAACCTGTCCCTGCGCGGCCAGGCCAACGAGAACGGACGGATGGGCGCCATGATCACGGTGACCAACCCGGTCTCCAAGAAGGTGCTTCCGGCCACCGTCATCGGCCCCGGTCGCGTCTCCGTGGGGCCGCCGCCCGCCGCCGTGACCCGTCAGGCGAATGCCGCCCTCGACGCGCCCGCCGGACGCCCCTGATCCGACAAACCCGAGGGGATCGACCGCATCCGGTTCGCCCCCCCTGCCCCTCCCCGCAAGCCGCTTCTCGCCCTTCCGAGAATGCCAAAGGCACGGTTTTCGATGATGCCTCCCGTTCGCCAGACCCTCGCCACCGCCCTGCTCTGCACGGCTCTGGGCGCCTGCAACACGGTCGATCGTCTCTCCCAGATCGGCGCGACGCCGGCCCTCTCGGCGATCGAGGATCCGACCGCCCAGGCGGGTTACAAGCCGGTGCGGCTGCCGATGCCGGATGTTCAGCCGGTCTCCTACGCGCCGAACTCGCTCTGGCGCACCGGCTCGCGCGCCTTCTTCAAGGATCAGCGGGCGGCACGGATCGGCGACCTCGTGACCGTGAAGGTCAACGTCACCGACCGGGCCAATCTCAACAACGAGACCAAGCGCTCGCGCTCGAATGCCGAGACCTTCGGCCTGCCGCACGCCTTCGGCCTGGAAAACAACAAGGCCGTGACCGCGGCCGGGGTCGAGGCGGACAAGCTGATCGACGCCACGTCGGGGACGTCGAGCGACGGCGCCGGCTCGGTTCAGCGCAACGAGACCGTGACCACCAACATCGCCGCCATCGTCACGCAGGTCCTGCCGAACGGCAATCTCGT
This sequence comes from Beijerinckiaceae bacterium, assembly GCA_022702195.1. Taxonomy (GTDB): domain Bacteria; phylum Pseudomonadota; class Alphaproteobacteria; order Rhizobiales; family Beijerinckiaceae; genus Methylobacterium. The sequence goes on from JAKONB010000236.1 coordinate 7,600, forward strand.
GGTGGAGGGCAAGCAGGAAATTCGCATCAACTTCGAGGTGCGCGAACTGGTGGTCGCCGGCGTCGTGCGGCCCGAGGACATCGAATCCGACAACACCATCGAATCGACGGAGATCGCCCAGGCCCGAATCGCCTATGGCGGCCGGGGCCAGATCACCGACGTTCAGCAGCCGCGCTACGGCCAGCAACTCGTGGATGTCCTGCTGCCCTTCTGAGGGTGCCGCGATCACCCCGCATCGCCGAGAGCGGGCGGAAGGCCGTACGCTCCGCCCCGGCCCGCTGACGCGGCCGATCCGTTCCTCGCGAACCGGCGATCCCCTCGGTATGGCCGATGCGAGGAGGGCGGATCGGGACGTCGCCCGGTCTTGCGGGGCTAACGCTTCGGCTCAGATCGAGCCGCAGTGGTCTCAATCGTCTCGGTAGACCCGCTCGCGGCGCTCGTGACGCTCCTGGGCTTCCAGCGACAGGGTGGCGATGGGACGCGCGTCGAGCCGCTTCAGGGAGATCGGCTCACCGGTCTCCTC
>JAKONB010000237.1 GCA_022702195.1 Beijerinckiaceae bacterium
ACCTCTTCGCCTCCGCCGGTCTCCAGAACGCCGCCCCCCGCCCGCTCGCCGACCGGCTGCGCCCCCACACCCTCGCCGAGGTTGTGGGCCAGGAGCATCTCACCGGGCCGGACGGGGCTCTGACCCGGCTGCTGCATGCCCGCATCGTCGGGTCGCTGGTGTTCTGGGGGCCGCCCGGCACCGGCAAGACCACGGTGGCGCGGCTGCTGGCCCACGAGACCGACCTGCATTTCGAGCAGATCTCGGCGATCTTCTCGGGCATCGCCGACCTGAAGAAGGTGTTCGAGGCCGCGCGCGGGCGCCGGGCCATGGGGACGGGCACCCTGCTCTTCGTCGACGAGATCCATCGCTTCAACCGGGCGCAGCTCGACGCCTTCCTGCCGGTGATGGAGGACGGGACGGTTACCCTGGTGGGCGCCACCACCGAGAACCCGTCCTTCGAGCTCAACGCGGCCCTGCTGTCGCGCGCCCGCGTGCTGCTGTTCCGGGCGCTCGACGACGCGGCCATCGCCAAGCTGCTGGTGCGGGCCGAGGCGCTCACCGGCCAGCCGCTGCCGCTGGACGAGGAGGCCCGCGGTGTGCTCGTGCGGATGGCCGACGGCGACGGCCGCGCCTCCCTCACCCTTGCCGAGGAGGTCTGGCGCTCGGCCAAACCCGGCGAGATCTTCGACGCCGAGGACCTGCAGCGGATCATCCAGCGGCGGGCGCCGATCTACGACAAGAGCCAGGAGGGCCATTACAACCTCATCAGCGCCCTGCATAAGACCGTGCGCGGCTCGGACCCCGACGCGGCGCTCTACTATCTCTGCCGGATGCTGGATGGGGGCGAGGACCGCCTGTTCATCGCCCGCCGCCTGGTCCGGATGGCGGTGGAGGATATCGGGCTGGCCGACCCGCAGGCCCTAGTGGTGGCCACCGCCGCCAAGGATGCGTTCGACTTCCTCGGCTCGCCGGAGGGCGAGCTGGCCCTGGCGCAGGTCACCGTGTACCTCGCCTGCGCGCCGAAATCGAACGCGGTCTATTCCGCCTACAAGGCGGCCAGCCGGGTGGCCAAGGAACATGGCTCGCTCACCCCGCCGCGCACGATCCTCAACGGTTCCACCAAGCTGATGCGCAGGATCGGCTACGGGGAGGGCTACCGCTACGACCACGACGAGCCCGACGCGTTCTCAGGGCAGGATTACTGGCCGGAGAAACTCGGGCGGCAGCGTTTCTACACCCCCACCGACCGGGGCATGGAGCAGCGCTACGGCGACCGCCTCGCGCATTGGGAACGCCTGCGCGCCCTCCGCCGCGACGGCGAATCCTAAGCCTCCCCGATCCGAGAGATGACCCTTCTTCGGAGGGGAAATCCGGCGGCGGATTCGCACCGTAAATCGCGCGCCCGGCACTGGGCCGCCCCGCAAGGATCGCCGGTTCGGAACAAGACTCTGGGCCATCGCCGAGCGATCGCGCCATCCCGGTGATCCCGGGATCGGGGCAACGCGCGCATGGTCCCGACCAGGGGTCCCCGACGTCCCGGAAACGCCGAGCTGCCAGGCGCATGGCACATCGTCCCCGTCGCGTCCCATGCCGTGCGCGTCCCCATGGCGGATCGCGGCGCTCCCCGTCGGCTTCCCGATGCCCCCCCTGATCCCGGGACCGTGACATTCCCGCTATCGCTTTGTTGCGCATCGTCTTTTTGCGAAGCAACGGCTGCCTGATCCTGCCCCCGCCCGCGAGGAGAAGTCCAATTCGACCCTATACGGATATATCATCATCGATATGTCCTGTTATATTTGTATCATGTGATCGATTCGCTGATAAATCGAGTCCATCGCGGCAAAATCAAGCTTAGAGTAGCGTCGATGGTGATCATGTTCGGATTTTTGGTCCTGTCGATCGGTCTGGTCTATGGGACCCTGCGTGTTCGCGCGTGGCGGCGTAGACTCGCCCTGCCCGGGTCCAAGCTTCCGCGCGTCGCGTCCGAGCCTGCGGACAACATCTTCCATGCGCCGCTGAAGCGGGTCGACGACGTTCGACTCGCGGCCGTCATCCTGATGATCCAGATCGTGCGCACCGGACGGCCGATCATGACCAGCGAGAAGACCCGCATCCTCGACTTCATGGTGGAGCCGCTCGGGATCGGCGACGTCTCGACCGTGTTCGCGCGGGCCTGGCCCTATACTCAAGCGCAGATGCCGTTCGCTCGCATCGCCGAAGATCTCGTCCCGCTCCTGTGCCGGCGACTGACGGATGACGAGAGGCTCGACCTGATCGACATGCTCGCTCATGTGGCCGAGGCCCATGGCCCGGCGAGCCCGGAGCAGAGCGCGGCGATCCTGCGCCTGAAGGGCCGTCTCATCAGCGGCGTGCCGCAGGCCGGCTCCGTCCCGCGGAGCCTGCTGCGCGCCGGCTGAGGCCGCCCCGATCCGATTGGAGCGACGGCCCGGACCGCCTTCGTGCGCGACCGTGGGGATGGGCCGGGGTCGGCGGGACGGCCCATCGGGGGAGGGCGGTGCGCATGGTCCCGCGCCGAGGAGCAGCCGCCCGACGATTGCGATGCACAAAAGGCGATGGACCGGAGGGGGCCGACCCTGTAGGTGAGCCGGCCCTGTTGTTCCGACCCATAGCCGGAGACCTAAGATGGCGGCCTGCGGCCTCGATTTCGGTACCTCGAACACCACCCTTGGACTCGTCACGGGTGAGCGCCCGCAGCTGGTGCCCCTGGAAGGCCGCCACGTCACGATCCCGAGCGCGATTTTCTTTCCGCCGGGCCAGCCGGCCTTCGTCGGCCGCGCCGCCATGGCGGAATACGTGGAGGGCACCCCCGGCCGCCTGATGCGCAGCTTGAAGTCGGTGCTCGGCTCCTCGCTGCTGGAGGAGACCACGCCGGTCGGCCGCGAGCGGATCAAGTTCCGCGACGTGATCGGCCGCTACCTCGCCGCCGTGAAGGCGCGGGCGGAGGCCCAGACGGCCCGAGAGATCGACACCGTGGTGCATGGCCGGCCGGTGCACTTCGTGGACGGCGACGAGGCGGGGGACACCCGCGCCGAGGATGCCCTGCGGGAGATCGCCAATGGAATCGGCTTCCGCCACGTCTCGTTCCAGTTCGAGCCCATCGCCGCCGCCCTCGATTACGAGCAGCAGGTGACCCGCGAGGAGGTGGCGCTCATCGCCGATATCGGCGGCGGCACCTCGGATTTCTCCATCGTGCGGCTCTCGCCGGAGCGCCACGCCAAGGCCGAGCGGGGCGAGGACATCCTCGCCAATGACGGCGTGCGCATCGGCGGCACCGATTTCGACCGACGCCTCAGCCTCGGCACGGTGATGCCGCTGCTCGGCCTCGGCAGCGCGATGAATCGCGGCGACCTCGACGTGCCCAATGCTTATTTCCACGACCTGGCCACCTGGTCGAGCATCAACCGGCTCTACAACCCCAAGACCCTGCGGGAGATCGAGGAGGTGCGGCGCGACGCCCGCCGGCCCGAGCTGATCGGACGCCTCTACACGGTGGTGGAGGCCGAGCGGGGCCATTCCCTGGCGATGGAGGTGGAGGGCGCCAAGATCGCCACCTCCGATGCGGGGAGGGGCAGCATCGCGCTGGATTGGGTGGAGCGGGGCCTGTCGGCGGAGATCGACCGGGAGGATCTCGTGTCCCATACCGACGAGCTGTCGCGCCGCATCGCCGCCCGCGTCGATCGCTGCCTTGCCCAGGCGGGGCTCACCGCCGATCGGATCGACGCGCTGTTCCTCACCGGCGGCTCCACGGGCCTGCCGCATGTCCGCGCCGCGCTGACCGCCACAGTGCCGAATGCCCGCGTGGTCGATGGCGACACGTTCGGCTCCGTCGGCACCGGCCTGACCATCGAGGCGGCCCGGCGGGCGGCCTGATAAGCTGTTGGCGACGAGGGCCTTGCGCGGCGCGCGCTATGCCGCGGCCGGTGCGGATGGTACGAGCAGGGCATGACCACACGACCACCTTCACGCGGCGGCGCCGGACGCAAGGGCTCCGGCACCGGAGCGACCAAGCGTCCCGGACGCGGCCCCGGCCCCGCCGGTAAAAGCCCGTTCGGCGCCAAAGGCGCGTTCGGAACCAAGCGCCCGTTCCGCAACGCCAAGGGACCCGAGCGTGAGCGCACGGGTCCGCGCACCAGCGCCCTCGACGCGGCGCAGCGGGCGGCCGCCATGCGCGGCGAGGCCGACAAGCGCGCCCCCTGGCGCCCCGGCGACGCGCCGGAGGCCGAGACCGCGTTCGAGCCCACCCCGGAGCGGGTCCGCAGCCCCCGGCCGGAGGTGACCGAGGAGGCACCGCGCCGCGCCCGCGCACCGCGCACCGAATCGGCCGCCGGTCCGGTGGAAGGCCCGACTCGGCGCGAGCAGCGCGCCGCCGCCTCGGCCACCCTGGCCTCGGGGGTCCAGACCCTGACGGTGGAGGAGGACGAGGCCGGGATGCGGATCGACCGCTTCCTCACCACGCGGTTCCCCCAGCTCCCCTTCACCCGGGTCCAGAGCATCGTCCGCAAGGGCGAGCTGCGGGTCGACGGCAAGCGCGCCAAGCCCAACGACCGGGTCGAGCCGGGCATGAACGTGCGGGTGCCGCCGCTCAAGCTCGAGGCCACCGGCGAGCGCCCGCGCAGCGCCGCCCGCGACGCCACCGACGCCGACTTCATCCGCTCGCTCATCCTCTACGAGGATGCCGAGATGATGATCCTCAACAAGCCGTTCGGCCTGGCGGTGCAGGGCGGCTCCGGCACCGTGCGGCACGTGGACGGCCTGCTCGAGGCGCTCACCGGCAAGGACGGCCAGAAGCCGCGCCTGGTCCACCGCCTCGACAAGGACACCGCCGGCTGCCTCATCGTCGCCAAGACGCGGCTCGCCGCGGCGACGCTGGCGAAAAGCTTCCGCTCGCGCTCGGCCCGCAAGGTCTATTGGGCGCTCACCGCCGGGGTGCCGCGGGTGCATCAGGGCCGCATCTCCACCTACCTCGCCAAGGAAGAGCCCACCGACGCCGATGCGCGGATGCGGGTGGCCCAGCATGGCGACGAGGGCGCGTCCCACGCACTGACCTACTACGCGATGGTGGACAACGCGGCCCAGAAGGTGTCGTGGCTGTCGCTGAAGCCGGTCACCGGCCGCACGCACCAGCTCCGCGCCCATGCGGCCCATATCGGCCATCCCATCGTGGGCGACCCGAAATATTTCAGCATCGAGAACTGGGAGCTGCCCGGCGGCATCCAGAACCGGCTGCATCTCCTGGCGCGCCGGATCGTCATCCCGCACCCGCGCACCGGCAAGCCCGTGGACGTGACCGCGCCGCTGCCGCCGCACATGGCGCAGACCTGGAACCTCCTCGGCTTCGACGCCTCGCGCTACGATCCCATCGTCGAGGCGCCGGAAGCCTGAGACGAGGCGCGACGAAAGGGCGGGACGACGCGCGCACAAGTGAGGGCCGGCACCTTGGCATTCGGCCGCCAGGCCTTATCCTTCTGAAGATTGCCGCGCCCTACGCGGCGGCCCGGTTCTGGGACAAGACGCGGACATGCAGGTGAGAGTCACGACCATGAAGCCGGTGATGGTGGCCTGTCGCGCGCTCCTCGGCCTGTCCGTTCTGACCGTGACGCTCCCCGCCGGAGCCCTGGCCCAAACGCAGCCGGCGGCCGCCCCGGTCACGGCCCCGGCACAGCCGCCGGCCGCGACGGCCTCCCCGCCGGCGGCCGCCCCCCGTCAGGCTCAGCCGGCAGCGGCCAAGCCCCGGGGACCGGCCCCGCCCCGGGCGGGCGAGCGTCGGCGCCCGAGCTATGCCAGCTGCAACCGCGAGGCGCATCGCCGCAACCTGCGCGGCGGCAGCCGCCGGCGCTTTCTCATCCGGTGCAAGCTCGGCTACGACCGACCGCGCCAGCCCCCGGCGAGCCAGCCGCTTCCATCCCCGGCGCGGCAGCCGTGACGGCCAGGTGGGCCGGCCCGTGAAGCTCTTCGTCTTCGACGTCGACGGCACCCTGGTGGACAGCCAGCACCTCATCGTGGCGGCGCAGGCGGTGGCCTTCGCCGAGCACGGCATCCCGGCCCCGAGCCGGGCGGAATCGCTGTCGGTGGTCGGCCTGTCGTTGCCACAGGCGTTCCGCCGCCTGGTCGGGGAGGATGGGCCGGTCGAGGGTCTGTCCGAGAGCTATCGCCGCGCCTTCAACGTGCTGCGCCTCGATCCGAATTACGAGGAGCCGCTGTTTCCCGGCATGGCCGACCTGCTAGAACGGCTGCATGCCCGCACCGACGTGCGGCTTGGGATCGCCACCGGCAAGGCGCGGCGCGGGGTGGACCGGCTGATCGCCAGCCATGGTTGGGAGGGCTGGTTCGCCACCACCCAATCGGCCGACGATGCACCCTCCAAGCCCGACCCGGCCATGCTGCTCCAGGCCATGGCGGAGGCGGACGTGGCCCCCGGCGCCACGGTGAT
>JAKONB010000239.1 GCA_022702195.1 Beijerinckiaceae bacterium
CCAACGGTGGAGGAACTGGTGCCCCCACCCGCTGAGGAGCCACCGGTGCCGACGGTCGAGGACGACTGGGCGACTGCCAGAGCGGCGCCGCCGAGGACGAAGGCAGTGGCGAGTGCGGCGACGCGAATGTTCTCTAACATGGTTTTCTCCGGGTGTGCTGGTCGTTACGGAGCCAGAAACGGAGATGTCGGAAATACCGTTCCAAAATAATGCTTCGCATGTAGGCAGTGCGCCTACCTGAATGGCAGGTTAATGCAGTTTATATACTTGGTTCAGACATGCCAGTAGCATCGGGATAATACCCCGTGGGCCGGCTCATCGCTTCATCGGACAGCGGGATCTGTGGATCTCCGGCCAGTCCATCGCAGCCCTGGCCGGCTCGAAGGGGAGGCGGCGACAGCGAGCGGGAACGGCGATCCCCAGGGGACCGTTCCCATCGACCAAAGGTGAAGGCCGGGACGTTCCGTGAAGCGATCCTCGCGTGGGCGATGAAATTGGTGCCGGAAGTGGCTACCGAGGGACCGCACCCGGGACCCGAAATTCTCGCCGGAACAGTTTTCCTACGTCGCTCGTTCCTGGACACCCGATCCGGGATCGGGAATATATTCATGCGTCTCTTCGTGCTCGCCGCCGTTGCCGCCTTGGGCGGCCCCCTCCTGACCAAGGACGAAGCTTCGGCGCCGCCGGCCACCGTCAAGTTCGCTTCCGTCCCGCCGGACATGGTGCTGAGCGACAACCTCATCGGCCTGAACATCGTCGACGGCACGAACAGCAACGTCGGCGAGATCAAGGACATCGTCATCGAGAAGGGCAAGCTGGCGGGCTACATCGTCTCGGTGGGCGGCTTTCTCGGCATGGGCGAGCGCTACGTCGTCATCGACCCGTCCTCGGTCGCCCTGACCTACGACGCTGGCGCCAAGAAGTGGAAAGCGTCGGTGAACGCCAGCAAGGACGCCCTCAAGGCGGCCCCTGAGTTCAAGTACGACGGCAAGTTCAAGCGCTGACCGCAACGGCGGGAGTGCCGGGCACTCCCGCCGCCCCGGGGCCACATCCCGTTCGGGACGCGGGGCGGATCACGGGTTCGCGCCACCGCCGCCGGGGGCCTTCTGTTCGCGGCCCGGCTAGGGTCGCGAAGCCCGCGCGGCGCCTGGGCGGAGCCGAACGCCGCCCTCCCGAAGGAATCACGCGGAATCCCGCGGATGTCCCACGGCCACGCCCCCCTGTCATCGGACCGGACCGCGTCCCGGGCACCGGACGTCGGACCCGGGTCGCTGGCCTGTGTTGCCTGATCGTTCTCGACGGATCGCGAAGATGCGGTCACGTTCGCCGGAGAGGGGAATTTTCTCATGACTCACCGCATCGCCGCGATCCTGTTTGCCACCGCAGGCTTGGCAGCCTGCCAGGGGACGGCTCCCGGACCCCGGGCGACCGCCGTCATTCAGGAGGACGTGTCGCGGCTCAAGGCGGAACGGGATGCCCGGCGCATCAGCTACACCGAATGGGCCGAGCGAACGCGGGCGGCGGTCCGTTCCAGCGTCCCCCTGACGGCGGAGCAGGAGGCGGCGATGGAGTACCGCACCCAACTCGCTCGCCGGGTGGATGCCGGTGAACTCACCGAGGCGCAGTTCGACCAGGAGACGTCCCGCACCCTGCAGCGTCTGAAGGCCGACGGGACCAGATCCTGACTCGGCACCGGCCACCGTGCTCCCGCGACGAGACGCTGAGGCGCGAGGCATCTGCGGTCTCGGAGAGACCGGACGTGACCCTGGAGGTCCGTCGGCGCGCCTTGAGCGTCGTCGCGGCCGCCGACGCGATGCGGTGCCAGGCTCCCTGACGAGCCCTCGTATCCGTGCAGGGGGCTACGTCGGCGACTTGTCCGTCACGAGGGGCCGGGACCGCCGGCCGGCCCCGTCGAAATTGGACAGGTCCGGGAGACAGGCGCGGGCGCGGCTCGCCCGGCTCTCGACGGGGCCGACCTCGCCGTCGAGGGGCTGCGCGGCTTCCTCGTCGGTGTCGGAGAGGAGCGCTATCCTCATCAGCCCCACGTCGTTCGTCATCGGTGCATTGCGCGATGAGCGGACGTTGGCCGTCCATCTGGGAGCGGATGTGCGGCTTTCGCCCTTCTCTCCTTCACGGCGACCGGTGGCGCATTTCCGGGGCAGGCCAATGCCGCCGTTGAGCGGTTTCTGATCCTCAGCCACTCGCCCTCTCGATCACTGCCCTATCGGGTTTTTTGGCGAGTTATGACCGCATTTCGTGTTCCGTCGCTGTTGCATGGAGCAGCATCCAACGGATCGTAACGCGTTGTAATTTAATGCATCGTGTTGCAACCGGTTGCAAAAAGTTGCACGAAAAAGCCCGCCAAGTCAGTGACTTGGCGGGCGAATTTCATGGTAGCGAGGGAGAGATTTGAACTCCCGACACAAGGATTATGATTCCTCTGCTCTAACCAACTGAGCTACCCCGCCATATCGGGATCGCGGCGCTCGGCGACGCTGTCCCGGTGAGATGGGCGTATAGTGAAACCCGTTGCGGGGTGTCAACGGGGGAGCCTGCCGAAACGACGGATTCTCGCCGCCTCCGCCGAAATCCGGGTGATGGCGTCGCCCACCGGATGTCGGCTTCC
>JAKONB010000278.1 GCA_022702195.1 Beijerinckiaceae bacterium
AGACCTTCGGCCAGACCTTCGAGATCGACGGCATGGTGGAGAAGCCCAAGGCCGGCACCGCGCCGTCGAACTTCATCATCTCGGGTCGTTACATCCTCCAGCCGGAGATCTTCGACATCCTGTCGCACGGCGAGAAGGGGGCGGGCGGCGAGATTCAGCTCACCGACGCGATGATCAAGCTGGCGCAGGAACAGAAATTCTACGGGATGCACTACGAGGGGCGGACCTACGATACCGGCTCGAAGCTCGGCTTCCTCACCGCCAACATCGCCTACGCCCTGGAGCGCAAGGACCTGTCCGAGGCCCTGAAGGCCGAGATCGCCCGGCTGTTGAGCGAGCACTGATCCGCGGTGAGAACCTCCGGGGGCCGATCGCCACGAAGCCCTGCATGACGCGCCGGCTAGATATGCGTAGCGGGGCTCCCAAGGGATTAAAACGCTCTTGTAATTTGTGCGTCGCACTGTAGTTTGTGCGTTGCGGGATCGCGATGGCGTCGCGGTCCGGCAGCCCTTCTTGGGCGTTTCCTCCCTAGACTTCGGGCCGCTCTTCGGAGCGGCCTTTTTTTATCCGCTCTGTCGGCCCTCATCGCCGTCGCGGGTCGGCTCGCCCGCGCGATAGGGGATCGATGCGCGGGAGAGGTCTTTGGGAAAGTTTGTCCCTGGTCCGCATGGCCGTGGAGGCTCGCTCGCCGGCTCAAGCGTCCGGTTTCTTGCCCGTCGCCTCCTCGGATGGCTCGGATTGTGAGCGTGGCCGTTTCAGCCTGCCGTTCGCCGTCATCGCTCTGCGGTTCGGCCGAACCCGGTGGGCTATCGCGCACTGGCGCGGCCACCACCGATCCATTGAGGTTATGCCCGGAATCTGCCTTGCCTCGAAACGGGCGGCTGGGCGGGAGAGGGGGCCATCCCAAAAATTCTGCGCGCGGTTTCGCAGGACGATCGTGTCGTCCGGTCCGGTGACGCGCGCGGGCCGGCCGCGCGCATGCGGGCGGTCGGCTCGCGAGGCGAGCGGCGCCGGGTTCGGCGCCGAGGCGGTCACTTAGTTGAGGTAGGTGCGGATCCAGTTCGGGGAGAGGATCTCGCCCTCCTCGGTGATGATCCAGGGCTGCTTGGCCGGGTCGGAGAGGGCGCCGGCGGCGGCCTCGATCGCTTCGCGGAGGGTCGGGTAGCGGGCCGGCTGGGCCAGCGGCGCCGGGACGGGGGCGGTCCGCCAGATCGTCAGATCGGCCGGGCGTTCGAGGGCTTGGGTTTCCATGGTTGCCTGTTCCTTGAATCGAGAGGGTGTTCCCCACGATGCCGGCTGCCCGGCCCGAACCCTCCTAGAGGGTCGAACCTGAACGACCGATGGGGACGAGGGTGATGGGCAATGGCAGCATCTTCAGGGCGGCTTTGCGATCAATTCAGGCACAACCGCGGGGGCTGCCCCTGTTTCGACGCACTATCCCTCATGTGAGGCATTATGCTTCAAGCATCCTGCCCGACATGGCCGCGCCTTGACGCTTTTCCGGATTGTCTCTGTTTCCTAGATCTGTCCGTCGCGGAGAGCTGTAGCTTCGGGATCACAAGGTCACGGTGTGCTGACGCACCCTGGCCCTGTCGTCCTTGAATCCAGTTGACGGGAATTGCGTCACCGAGGCGTTAATGCCGCCGCGCTCAGGCACGGTTTTCCGGGGTTGGTGAAGGGGATGCACATGACGGATCGGTTCGCGCGGATCGGGTTGGGCGTCGCACTCCTCCTGTTTGCGCTGTTCGTCGCTCAACCCTACGTGACCGCCCTGCTGTTCTCGGTCCAGGCGCCCCGCGCGGTCACGGCGCGCGGTGATCTCGCCCCGGCGGAGACCTCGACGGTGGCGCTCTTCGCTCGGGCCAGCCCCTCCGTGGTCCACGTCTTCGCGCAGGCGGCGGCGCAGGGGCGGGCGCTGATGGGGGTCGACGAGGAGGGGGAGGGGCAGGGCGGCGGATCGCAGACCGGCACCGGCTTCGTCTGGGATGCGGGCGGCCACATCGTCACCAACAACCACGTGGTCGATGCGGCGGTGAAGGGCGCCGGCTCGATCGCGGTGCGCCTGGCCTCCGGGGAGGTGATCCCCGCCACGATCGTCGGCGTCGCGCCGAGCTACGACCTCGCGGTGCTGCGGCTCGGCCGCACCGGCGCGCCGCCGCCGCCGCTGGCCATCGGAACCTCCGCCGACCTGAAGGTCGGGCAGTCGGCCTTCGCGATCGGCAACCCGTTCGGCCTCGACCACACCCTGACCACCGGCGTGGTCAGCGCCCTCCAGCGCCGCCTGCCCACGGGGGAGGGGCGCGAATTGTCCGGCGTCATCCAGACCGATGCGGCGATCAACCCGGGCAATTCCGGCGGGCCGCTCCTCGATTCCGCCGGCCGGCTGATCGGCGTCAACACCGCGATCTTCTCGCCGTCGGGGGCCAGCGCCGGCATCGGCTTCGCCATTCCGGTGGATGTGGTGAACCGGGTGGTGCCCGAACTGATCCGCAACGGCCGCACCCGCAATCCCGGCATCGGCATCATCGCCGGGCAGGAGGGCACCGCCGCGCGCCTCGGCATCGACGGCGTCGTGGTCTTGCGGGTCCTGCGCGGCTCCCCGGCGGCGAGCGCGGGATTGCGGGGCGTCGACCCGGTGACCGGAACGATCGGCGACGTCATCGTCGGCGCCGGGGACCAGCCGATCCACCGCCTCGCCGACCTCACAGCCGCCATGGAGGCGGCGGGCGTCGGCGCGACGGTGGACCTGACCGTGGAACGGGACGGGCGCACCCGCCAGGTCCGCGTCACGACGGCGGATGTCGCCCAATCGCGTCTGTGACCGCGCGGCTTCTCGCCAGGAGCGCCACGGGGCGATAGGGTCCGGGCTCGCGACGAAGGCCCGGCATGTTTCCTGATTCTCGATCCCTCGCGGCGGCGTTCCTGGTCGCCGGCCTCGCCTCCGCCCAGGCCGGGGCGGCGGATGGCCGCGCCCCGCGCCGTCTCTGCCCGGAGGATGCGCCGGAGGGCGTCCGCCTCCCGCCGCAACCCGGATGCGCCGCGACCGACGCACCGAAGGCCGTGCGGCAGGGCGGCTTCCGGGATCTCGGCGGCGTCGAGGTCCGGGTCGGTGGCCGCGTCGGGGCCGAGACCGGCATCGGCCGATGACGATCCTCCTCGGCGGCCTCGCCCTGCTCCTGCTGTGGTGGGGCGCGGGCCGGGCGCGGCGCCTGCATCCGAAGCTCACCGCGCGGGTGATGCGGCAGGTGGGCGGCACCCTCGCGCTCGCCCTGGCCGGTCTCGTCCTCGCCCGGGGCCGGATCGAGTTCGCGCTCCTGCTCGCCTTGGGCGGCCTGTGGTTGTTCGAGGGCGGCGTCGGCCTGTCCCGACGTTGGCACGGCCTTGCCACCCGGATCCGTGGCGGCGACGCCGCGCACGACATCCGCATCCTCCGGATCGATCGGACCGGCGAGGCCTTCGCCCGAGCCGGCCCCTTCGCCGGCAAGGGGCTCGGCCTGATACCGGTCCCGGCCCTGCGCGACCTGCTGGATTTCGGCCGGGCCAACGATCCTGACGGCGCCGTCTGGCTAGAGGCGTATCTCGACCGCCGGCATCCCGGCTGGCGTGTAGACGCTGACGCTGATGCCGACCCGGGGCCGCGCGGCGCGTCGCACCCAGGGACGATGACGCAGGAGCAGGCCTATCAGATCCTGGGGCTTCAGAGCGGGGCGTCCCTGGAGGAGATCCGCACGGCTCACCGGACGCTGATGAAGCGGTTGCACCCCGACCAGGGGGGCACGGTCGAACAGGCGGCGCGCGTCAACGCGGCCCGGGACAGGCTGACGAACCGACATCGCTGATACTCCACGCGCGTTGCCAGAAAAGGACGGAACTTCATGCGACCGGCGGACCGGCCCTCGCCGCTCAGCGACGCAGGTCGATCTGCTTTCCTACCAGCGCCGGACCGGTCTCCGCTTCGGCGCCTCCGATACCCCATCCGGTCGATCGTTTCCGGTGCGATACGGTTTTTGCCGGATCACTCCGGTGGGCACGTTCGCGCCAGGCCCCTGTCCCGTTTGGACGAGGGGGCCGGTTGCGATTGGTCACAGTGCCGCCGACATCCATGGGCGATCGCCCCGCCGGTCGGGAAGGGGATCGGATTCCGTACCCCCGCCCTTCGACGATCCGAATCGATCGGCCTGACACCGTATGCCGATTCCGCCGATCAGCTGCGGGTGGCGAAGCAGCTGAAGCCGTTGCGCTTGAGTGCGTTGCAGGCATCCTGCGCCGAATCCTGCTCCGCGAAGCCGGAGAAACGCGCGCGGTACAGGGTGGCGCCGCCATGCTCGACCTTCACCGTGTAGGGCGAGGCCTTGGAGAGGGAGCCGCCGCCGCGACTGCGGGCCTCGGCGAGCATCGACTTCGCCTTGTCCTCGTCGTCCATGGCGCCGAGCTGGATCACCCAGGCGGTGGGCGTCACCTTGGTGCCGGGCAGGTTGGTCAGGGGCTTGGGCGCGGATTCGCTGCGCTGCCCGTCGATGGAGGCGAGGCGGGCATTGCTCTTCGCGCCGGCCGGGAAGGGGGTCGGCGCCGCGTTCGGCGCGTAGGCCTGGGCATTGGCCGGCAGGGCGCCGCTGCGCCACTTGGCGCCGGCGCTGCCCGGCGTCGTGGTGGCGCGGTTCGGGCTGATCTCGAGGGGCTGATCGCCGCGCGGCATGGCGGAGGTGATCTCCACGTCCTCGTCGTCGGCGGAGGCGACCTGGGTGCGAGTGCGCGACGCGCCATCGGCCACCACCGCCGGGCGGGCGCGCTCGGCCACCTCGATGGTCGCGGGCGTCTGGCGGTTGCCCGCATAGGCCCGCGGCAGGCTGGCCCGCACGAGGTCGGCCATGATCTTGTCGCGGCTCGCCCCCGACTTGCCGCCGAGCACGATCGCCACGATCTGGCGATCGTCGGACTTGGCGGCGGTCATCAGGTTGAAGCCCGAATCGCGGGTGTAGCCGGTCTTGATGCCGTCCACCCCTTCCACCCGCCCGAGCAGGTGGTTGTGGTTGCCGATGACCCGGCCCCGGAAAGCGAAGGCCCGGGTCTGGAAGTACTTGTAGTAGCGCGGGAATCGGTCCTGGATGGCGCGGGCCAGGATCGTCAGGTCGCGGGCCGTGGTGATCTGATCGGAATCCGGCAGGCCCGAGGCGTTGGCGTAATGCGTCCGGCTCATGCCGAAAGCGTGGGCCTTCTGGGTCATCATCTCGGCGAAACGGGATTCCGAGCCGGCGATGTTCTCGCCGATGGCGCAGGCCACGTCATTGGCCGACTTGGTGACGATGGCCTTGATCGCGTCCTCGACCGCGATGGTGGAGCCGGGGCGCAGGCCGAGCTTCGAGGGAGCCTGGGACGCCGCGAAGGACGAGATCGTCAGCGGCGATTCCAGGGTGTACCGGCCGCGCTCGAGCTGCTCGAACAGCATGTACAGCGTCATCACCTTGGTGATGGAGGCCGGGTGGCGCAGCGAATCCTCGTTGACCGCGTGCAGGGTCTTGCCGGTCTTCACGTCGACCACCATCGCCGCGTAAGGCGGATTGTATCCGCCGCCGCCCCGGTGATGGGGATGCCGCTTGGCCTCCGCCGGGGATGCCATCGCCGTGAGCACGGCGGCCGCCGCGATCAGGGCCGGCAATGTCGGCGCGACCTGGGCGCGACCGAACGGGGACCGGCTCGTATGGCTACGCATCACGACTCACTGCCTCGACATGCGCGGCCTTCCGGCCGGCTTGCACCGCAACATTTTCGCGAGGCCGAGCGACGGCCGCCGTTACCCCGCAACATCTGTCAATCAAGCTAGGTCGACGCAGTTACGGCCGGGTTAATGGGAAGCGGCTGATTTTCCGCCTTATATTGCAACGCACCATCGACTTGACGCTAAATTGTGCGACGCACACAATGGGGCAGCCGGGGCATGGGCGTCGGCCACCTTTTCGAGGAGGGCCCGCCAGGGCCGAGCGTAGATGTCGACACCCTCCGTCACCCCAATGAGGCCGTTCGCGGGCCTCGCCACCACCGCGAGCCCGATGCAGGCGATGATGCGGACCGTCTCGGCGGTCGCGAAGGTCACGCAGACGGCCGGAATCGAGTGGGCGGACTTCGCCAAGCAATCCGTCGATCACGGCACCGCTACCCTGCGCAAGCTCGCCAAGGCGCGCGACCCCAAATCCGTCCTCGTGATCCAGGCTGAGTTCCTGAAGGGCTCGTACGAGCGCATCGGCGCCCAGACCAGGACCCTGGGCGACCTCTATTCGGGCCTGGCCGGAGACCTGCTTCGGCATCCCGGCGGTTCCGCGGCGTCGCAGATCACGAAAGCCTGAACGACCGACCCGTTCGGCCATCGGCGCGCCCCTCTGGCGGGCGCGCCGATGGCCGAATTTTCGGCTCCCCGACCCGACAGGACAAGTGCGCGCAGCCGACTGGCGAAACCCGGGATCGCCCTATAGATTGTGGTCAAGGCGGGCGCGCCTCGCGGCGCCTCTCGCGGATCAGCAGCTTCATGAGCAGCATGCCGCCACTTCGGGTCGATGCGATTTTGAACTCCGACATCCCGTTCCGGGACGTCACCCCGCCGCGCTCGGATGCGGACGACCCTGCTCGGCCGCGTGGGGGACGGGCATCCGTGACGGTTGCCGACGCGCGGGCGGCGTCCGAGCCGGGCGATCCCGGCGGCAACGGCGATGGCCGCTCGGGTACGGCGATCATCACCCGCACCAAGACGAAGACCAAGCGTCCGAGCCTCTACCGCGTTCTCTTGCTGAATGATGACTACACGCCGATGGAATTCGTCGTGCATGTCGTGCAGAAATTCTTCAACAAGTCGCAGGAAGACGCGTATCAGATCATGATGCACGTTCACCATAACGGCGTCGGCGAGTGCGGTATCTTCACCTACGAGGTGGCGGAGACCAAGGTGACGCAGGTCATGGACTTCGCCCGCAAACATCAACATCCTCTCCAGTGCGTCATGGAAAAGAAATAGGCTCCCCCCACACAGAGGCCCCGCTTTGCCCAGCTTCTCTCGCAGCCTAGAACAAGCTCTCCACCGCGCTCTGGCGCTCGCCGGCGAGCGCCGGCACGAATATGCGACGCTGGAGCATCTCCTGCTCGCCCTCGTGGACGATCAGGACGCCGCCGCGGTCATGCGAGCCTGCAACGTTGAGGTCGACACGCTCAAGCGCAGCCTCGTCGAGTATGTCGACACCGAATTGTCGAACCTCATCGGCGACGGGCGGCAGGACGCCAAACCCACCGCCGGCTTCCAGCGGGTGATCCAGCGCGCCGTCATCCACGTGCAATCCTCCGGACGCGAGGAGGTGACCGGCGCCAACGTTCTGGTGGCGATCTTCGCCGAGCGCGAGAGCCACGCCGCCTATTTCCTGCAGGAGCAGGACATGACCCGTTACGACGCGGTCAATTACATCAGCCACGGCATCGCCAAGCGTCCCGGCACGTCCGATGCCAAGCCGGTTCGCGGGGCCGAGGAGGAATCCTCCGCCGAGCGTCCGAGCGGCGAGGAGAATGACGGCCGGCTCAAGAAGAAGGGCGACGCCCTCGAAGCCTATTGCGTCAACCTCAACAAGAAGGCCCGCGACGGCCGCATCGATCCGCTGATCGGCCGCGAGTCCGAAGTCCAACGCACATTTCAGATCCTGTGCCGCCGGCAGAAGAACAACCCGCTGCTGGTGGGCGATCCCGGCGTCGGCAAGACCGCCATCGCGGAGGGTCTGGCTCGCAAGATCATCCACAAGGAGGTCCCCGAGGTCCTCATCGACGCCACGGTGTTCTCCCTCGACATGGGAACGTTGCTCGCCGGCACGCGCTATCGCGGCGATTTCGAGGAGCGCCTCAAGCAGGTGATGAAGGAGATCGAGGCGCATCCCAACGCGGTGCTCTTCATCGACGAGATCCATACGGTGATTGGCGCCGGCGCCACCTCCGGCGGGGCCATGGACGCCTCGAACCTGCTCAAGCCGGCTCTGGCCAACGGCTCCCTGCGCTGCATCGGCTCGACCACCTACAAGGAGTACCGCCAGTACTTCGAGAAGGACCGTGCCCTGGTGCGCCGCTTCCAGAAAATCGACGTCAACGAGCCGTCGATCCCGGACGCGATCGAGATCGTGAAGGGGCTCAAGCCGTATTTCGAAGAGTTCCACAAGCTCAAATACACCACCGATGCGGTCAAGGCGGCGGTGGAACTCTCGGCGCGCTACATCAACGACCGCAAGCTCCCCGATAAAGCCATCGACGTCATCGACGAGACCGGCGCCTCGCAGATGCTGATCCCCGAGGCGCGCCGCAAGCGTTTGATCGGGGTGAAGGAGATCGAGGCCACCATCGCCACGATGGCGCGGATTCCCCCCAAGACCGTGTCGAAGGACGATGCGGTGGTTCTCAAGAACCTCACGGAGAACCTGAAGCGGGTGGTCTATGGGCAGCCCAACGCCATCGAGGCGCTGACCGCGGCGATCAAGCTCGCCCGGGCGGGTCTGCGCGATCCCGACAAGCCGATCGGCTCCTACCTCTTCGCCGGTCCCACCGGTGTCGGCAAGACCGAGGCCGCCAAGCAGCTCGCCGCGTCCCTGGGCGTCGAGATGCTGCGGTTCGACATGTCGGAATACATGGAACGACACACGGTCAGCCGATTGATCGGCGCCCCTCCGGGCTATGTCGGCTTCGATCAGGGCGGCCTGCTCACCGATGGGATCGACCAGCACCCGCATTGCGTGCTGCTGCTCGATGAGATCGAGAAGGCGCATCCCGATCTGTTCAACATCCTGTTGCAGGTGATGGACCACGGCAAGCTCACCGACCACAACGGCAAGCAGGTCGATTTCCGCAACGTGATCATCATCATGACCACCAATGCGGGCGCGTCCGACATGGCGAAGTCGGCCTACGGCTTCACCCAGGCGAAACGCACGGGCGACGACGTGGAGGCGATCAACAAGCTGTTCGCGCCGGAATTCCGCAACCGGCTCGATGCAATCATCTCGTTCGGCCACCTGCCGAAGGAGGTGGTGGCGAAGGTCGTCGACAAGTTCGTGCTGCAGCTCGAGGCCCAGCTCGCCGATCGCAACGTCACCATCGAATTGTCGGACGAAGCCCGCGAATGGCTGGTGACCAACGGCTACGACGATGCGATGGGCGCCCGGCCCATGGCGCGGCTGATCCAGTCGACCATCAAAACGCCGCTCGCCGACGAAGTGCTGTTCGGCCGGCTCAAGGATGGCGGTGCGGTGCGGGTCGTGGTGGGCAAGCCGGAGGAGGGCGAGAAAGCCGCGTTGGCCTTCGACTTCCCGGCCGGCCCCGTGACACCAAAGCCCGAGCGGGACGTGACCAACGCCGCTAAGAAGCACAAGCGCACCAAGGCCAAGGCGACCACGCGCCGGAAGGACGACAAGAAGGACGACAAGGGCGGCGGTGGCGGCCCGGGCAACGTCCGCACCGTTCCAAAGGTGCCGCTGGTTAAAGCCTGATCCCGATCGACGGTCGCACGGGCCTTCCTCCCTGTCCGGGAGGGAGGCCCGTTTCGTTTGCGGCTCGCCGTCACGGATCGTCTAAAGCGGACGAGGCGATCCGGCCCTGGTCCGATGATCGGGGCGGGGTGGTCGACTCGCGCCGCCAGGATGGTTAGCAAGCGCTACGATGCGGGATGGCGGCACCCGGGGGTGCGGGTCACTCAGGAAAGATCGGTCGATATGTGCGGAAAAGGGGTGTCCCGATGAATGAACTGCATGAGGGCCCCCTCGCACCCATCTCCAGCCATGCGGCTCCGCAGAAGCTGAGCCGCCGCGACGAGCGTCGCCTCCGTCGCAGGCGCCGCAAGCGCGGCGAGGAGATCCTGGGGTGGTTCCTCGTGCCCCTCATCCTGCTGGGGATCTACTGGGGCGTCACGGCCGGCTTCGAGTTCTTCGGAACGACGCCCGGCACCGTCTGGGACCAGCTGATGCAGGTCAAGGCGATGATGGAGAAGGGCAAGTAGGGCCGGCTCCGCGCCCGGTCAGGCGCGGCTCAGGGCGTGGATGGAGAACAGCGCGTTCGGGTCGGTCCAGACCGCCTGGGGCGTCCATCCAGCCTCGGCAGCGAGCCGGCGGAAGCTCGGCACCGTATATTTGTAGCTGTTCTCGGTGTGAATCGTCTCGCCCTGCGCGAAACGCACCGCTTGACCGGCGATGGTCACCGTCTGGGCCGTCCGGCTGACGAGATGCATCTCGATCCGCGACGCGTCGGCGTTGAAGAAGGCCCTGTGCGCGAAGGCGGCCGGGTCGAGATCGGCGCCGAGTTCCTGGCGGATGCGGACAAGCAGGTTGCGGTTGAAGGCGGACGTCACGCCGGCCGCGTCGTCATAGGCGGCGTCCAATACCGCCTTGTCCTTCACCAGATCGACGCCGACTATCAGCAGGGCGCCCCGGCCGAGGACGCGCCCGAAATGCGCGAGCAACTGAGCAGCCTGAGGCGGCTCGAAATTGCCGATGGTCGAGCCGGGGAAGAACCCCGCCACGGCATCCTGCGACAGCCCGTCCGGCAGGGTGAAGGCGCGGGTGAAATCGGCCGCCACGGGGGCGATGGTGAGGTTGGGAAAGTCCGCCGCCAGGGCCTTGGCCTCGCTGTGCAGAAAGCTCTCGGAGACATCCACCGGCACATAAGCGGCGAGATCCGTCCGATGGACGAGGAGGCGGCGCACCTTCGCTGTGGAGCCGCTGCCGAACTCCACCAGATTGGCCCGCGCCGGCAGCAGCGCGGCGATCTCGGCGCCCTGGTCGTCGAGGATGCCGATCTCGGTGCGGGTCGGATAATATTCGGGCTGGCGGGTGATTGCCTCGAACAGGTCCGAACCGGCTGCGTCGTAGAAATACTTTGCCGACAGGAATTTCTGCGGCGCCGCCAGGCCGGCGAGCACGTCGTCACGGAATTGCTGCTCCGGATCGCGCGGGGTGACGGGCGTCGCATCGGTGAAGACGGGGTTGATGGTCAAGGCCGAGATCTCCGGGGACGCCAAACGCTCAAGTCAGACGGAAGTCTGAGACAGCCGTAGGCCGGTGAATTGCCAGCGCTGATGCGGATAGAAGAAGTTGCGGTAGCCGATCCGGGCATGGCCCTGGGGTGTTGCCACGGACGACCCGCGCAAGACGAACTGGTTCGACATGAACTTGCCGTTGTACTCGCCCAGCGCCCCCGGCACCGGCCGGTAGCCCGGATAGGCGGTGTAGGCGCTGCGGGTCCATTGCCAGACCAGGCCGAACGGGTCGGCGAGCAGCCCCTCGCGGGCGGCCACCTCCCACTCGAACTCGGTGGGCAATTCGCGCCCCGCCCAGCGGGCATAAGCATCGGCCTCGTAGTAGCTCACATGCGTGACCGGCAAGCTCGGGTCGATGGCGCGCAGGCCTGCCAGCGTCATGCTCGACCAGTCCCCGTCGGTGCGCTGCCAGTAACCCGGCGCCTCCCAGCCCTCGGCCTGGGCGGCGATCCAGCCATCCGACAACCAGAGTTCGGGGCGCTCGTAGCCGCCCTCCGTCATGAAGCGGAGCCAGTCGGCATTGGTGACGAGGTGGCGGTCGAGGGTGCCGCGCTGGATGAGCACGTCGTGCCGGGGCGATTCGTTGTCGAACGAGAAGCCGTCGCCAGCGTGCCCGACCTGGGTGATGCCGGCGGGCAACTCCACCGCGCCGGTGCCGGCACGGGGCGCGGGAAAGCGCCAGCCCGCGTCATAGGCGGGGCCGAGCGGGTTCTGCGCGAAGGCGTGCAGGATATCGGTGATCAGCAACTCCTGGTGCTGCTGCTCGTGGTAGAGCCCGATCTCCAGGATCGGCAGCACCGCGTCGAGGGCGGCCGGGGCCGCCTCCTTCAGCAGCGCGTCCACGGCCCTGTCCACATGGGCCCGGTAGGCGGCGACCTCCGCCCCGGTCGGGCGGGTGATGAGCCCGCGCAGGATGCGTGGCTGACGCGGCCCGGCGGCCACGTAGTAGGAATTGAACAGGTAGTGCAGGCGCTCGTCGTAGATGGCGTAGCCCGGCAGGTGCGCACGCAGCAGAAATTGCTCGAAGAACCAGGTGGTGTGCGCCCGGTGCCACTTGGTCGGGCTCGCATCGGCCATCGACTGGATCTGTTGATCTTCCGGCGAGAGCGGAGCCGCGCGCCGCTCGGTCTCGTCGCGGACGTGATGGAAGGCGGCGATCCAGGCCGCGCGGTCCACCGGCACCGTCCCAAGCGCCGGGGGCGGGAAGGCGATGGGACCGGATGCGGGGCCGGCCGTCTCACGGAATGCTGCGCTCGCTGCCATGCCGGCCACTCCCTCATTCGTATCATGCCGGGAGATATGGCTCCGGCCATGTTCGGCAACGCTTCGCGCCCCGGTCGGTTCGTCGCGGCCGCGTGCCCGGCCGTCTTCGATCCACCGTATTTTTCAGGGTTCAGTGACCGTGCCTTAACCTTGGGCGGCCGACACTCGGCCCTCTGACGCAGCCTCGGACCCGACCTCAATGCGGATCGATCTCATGGCAGGAGCGACCACGGCCTCCGTGGCACGGGACCTGACCCCGAATCCGACGATCCTCGTCTTCGATTCCGGCCTCGGCGGCCTCACCGTGCTGGATCAGGTCCGCCGCGCGCGGCCCGACGCGTCCTACGTCTACGTGGCGGACGATGCCGGCTTTCCCTATGGTCGGCTCTCGGAGGCGACTCTGGTCGATCGGTCGCTGGCGGTGATGGAGCGGCTGGTGTCGCTCCACCGTCCCGACCTGATCGTGATCGCCTGCAACACCGCCTCCACCATTGTGCTGCCAGCCCTGCGCCAGCGCTTCCCAATGCCGATCGTCGGCGTCGTGCCGCCGATCAAGCCGGCCTCGGAGGCGACCCGCTCCCGGATGATCACCCTGCTGGCGACCCCCGGCACGGTGGCGCGGGCCTATACCCACGACCTGATCGAGACCTATGCGGGGCAATGCGCGGTGACCCTGGTGGGCGCGCCCAACCTCGCCCGATTCGCCGAAAGCCAGCTCGCGGGCGCGCCGGTGGACGATGCCACGCTCTCGGCCGAGATCGCGGCCTGCTTCGTCACCGGCGACGACGGGCGGCGCACCGACGTGGTGGCGCTCGCCTGCACCCATTACCCACTGCTGCTCGGGCGCTTCCAGGCCCTCGCCCCCTGGCCGGTGACCTGGATCGACCCGGCCCCCGCCATCGCCCGGCGGGTGACGCAGCTCCTGGGCGCGGCGGACCGTTCGGTCCCGTATGCCGGAACGGTACTGGGGACCTTCACCAGCGGTTCGGGTCTCACGGGCGCGCTTCGGGCCTCCCTGGATCGGCATGGGATCGGGAGCATCGCCGTCGAGGCCATGCCGCTCGGCCTGCAATAGGGATTGT
>JAKONB010000318.1 GCA_022702195.1 Beijerinckiaceae bacterium
GTACTTGAACAGGCGCGCCTCGCGCACCCACAGGTCCATGATGCCGCCCTCGTTGACGAGGTCGTCCTGCACGCCCTGGATGAAGCAGGCATGCGGCTGCGGGTGCTCGTAGGACGAAGCCGACGCGGTCAGCTCGCCGGTGCGATAATCGACGTAATGGTGGCCCTGGGCCGGGCCGTCGATGCCGTAGGCCCAGTGAAGGCCGGTGTTGAACCATTGCGGCGAGTTCGGCGCCACCATCTGGCGGGCGAGCATGAAGCGCAATTCGTCGAGGAACGCGGAGGCATCCTCCTCGGAGGTGAAGTAGCCGCCCTTCCAGCCCCAATAGGTCCAGCAGCCGGCCAGCCGGTCGAAGACCTGCGTCGAGGAGATCTCGGAGCCGTAGCGCTCGTCCTCGGGCAGCTCGGCCAAGGCGACCTCGTCGGCCACCGAGCGCCAGAGGAAGGACGGGACGTCGTTCTCCTCGACGCGCTTGAGGCGCGCGGGCACCCCGGCCTTGCGGAAATACTTCTGGGCCAGAACGTCGCTCGCCACCTGGCTCCAGCTCTCGGGCACCTCGATGCCCTCGAGGCGGAACACCACCGAGCCGTCCGGATTCCGGATCTCGCTCAGCGCCTTGCGGAAGGGGATCGTGGCGTAGGGGGATTGCCCGGCCGTGGTTAGGCGCCGCTCGAACCGCATGGAACCTGTTTCCCTCGCAGAGACGCCGATGGCACGCCCCCCAGCGGGTCCGCGGCCTCGCGCTCATGAATGACGATGCACACGCCCGCGACCGCCCGCGATGCGCTGTAAGCCTGGTCGAAAATCGTTGAAGTGCCGATCGACGCAGACGCTTCGGCAACGTTCGAACGCTACCCCGCCCCCGGCCGTCACGTCAACAACTTGTGTGTGTCGGCTATGTTCCTGACTAGATGTTGTGGTGACGGCGGAAAACCTGTGGATATCGTCAGGGGGCGGATAAGTGCTGTTCGGGCCTGCGGGATTCGACGGCGAAATATTTTCGGCCCACAGCTTCCCCGCTCCGGTCTCCGCATGGTGGGGTGGTTAACCGCATCCGGCCCGCGCGTCCCCCGCGTCGGGGCGAACCAAGATGGCGCGCGTCGGGCGGTAATCCCCCCCGGTGGCTGGACTTCGCGAAAGCCTCTCACCATAGTCCCGCGCGACGACGGACCGGCGGGGCATCAGGCTCCGCCTCCAGGCGCAAGCCTTCAGCTTCAGGCGCACGCGATGGCTCTCAAGGACACGCTTCTGCGAATCTTCACCTGGTGGAACGGGCAGACGATGTCGCTCGCGCTCTACACGGCGCGGAAGGGCCAGCTCGTCGGCACCGACGACCACGGCAACACCTATTACCGGGCGCAGGGACCGCTGATCGACCGCTCGGTCGGACCGGAGCGGCGCTGGGTGGTCTATGACGGCTACGCCGACGCCTCCAAGGTGCCGCCGGGCTGGCGCAGCTGGCTCTGCCACAACGGCGACGTGCCCCCGAGCGAGACGACCTACACGCCCCGCGCCTGGCAGAAGCCGCATGTGGAGAACATGACCGGCACCGCCGCCGCCTACCGCCCGAAGGGCTCCCAGCTCAATGTCGGCCAGCGTCCGGCGGCCACGGGCGATTACGCGCCCTGGACTCCCGGCAACTGAGGGTCTCTCGCAAAACTCCCGTCGCGCCGTCCTGCTTCGCGCGGGACTCGGCGGTGGCTGGGAGTTCGGTGAGGCACCCTGAAGATCCTCTGCGGCGGGCTCGGGGATGAACCGCGCCCGGAATTGCGCCGGCAAAGCCGGCGTGGCCCTTTTTCCACCAAGGTTGCGCGGTTAACCGCCCAATGTGCCGTCGCCCACCCGCGACAAGCCTTCGAGAGGGGCGAGCCTTGAGCCGCAGCCATGCACGATTTCCGCACCGGGTTCTGACGCGCCTCGCCTGCGGCGCGGTTCTGCTGACCCTGGGCGCCCTCCCGGCGGCGGCCGACAAGATCAAGAACCCCACCGCGGTGTTCTCGGGTCTCGACAAGATCACCGGGCGCATCGTGTCGTTCGAGGTGGCCGTCGACGAGACCGTGCAGTTCGGCGCGCTGCAGCTCACGCCCCGCGTCTGCTACAGCCGCCCGCCCACCGAGAGTCCCAAGACCACCGCCTTCCTGGAGGTCGACGAGGTCACCCTCGACAACAAGTACCGCCGCATCTTCACCGGCTGGATGTTCGCGGCCAGCCCCGGCCTGCACGCCATCGAACATCCGATCTACGATGTGTGGCTGGTGGATTGTAAGGGCGGCAGCGACGTGATCGCCGAGGCCAAGGAGCAGGAGGACGTGCCCGTCATGGCCTCCAAGCCCGAGAAGGCGCGTCGTCCCAAGGGCGGGCAGGACGCGACCCGCACGGCGCAGCAGGTCAATCCGAACGGCCAGGTCGACGTCGAGGCGCCGCGCGGCGTGCCGGTGCAGCCCCGGCAGAAGCCGTCGCGCAAGTTCTTCCCGTCGAACGAGGGGCCGGCCCCCGCCCCGCCGCAGCCGCGCGAGCCGCAATCGCTGTTCGACGCGATCTTCCGCTGAGTGTCTCTCACGAAACTTCCGCCGCGCCGTCCTGCGTCCAGCGGGAAACGGCGGCGATTGGGAGTAGTGTGAGGCACGCTCGGCCACGCCCGAATCAGGAGCCCCCCGATGCCCGACGCCGCGACGATCCTGGCCTTCGCCGCCGTGTCGCTCGGGATGGTCCTGACTCCGGGACCGAACATGATCTATCTCGTGTCGCGCTCGATCTGCCAGGGGCGCAGGGCCGGCCTTGTCTCCCTCGGCGGCGTGGCGCTGGGCTTCGTGTTCTACATGCTGTGCGCCGCCTTCGGCATCACCGCCCTGGTCCTGGCGGTTCCCTTCGCCTACGATGCGCTGCGCCTCGCGGGGGCCGCTTATCTCGGGTATCTGGCCTGGAACGCCCTCCGTCCGGGCGGCCGCTCGCCTTTCGCCGTGCGCGCCCTGCCCGTCGATAGCGACCGGCGCCTCTTCGCCATGGGCCTCGTCACGAACCTGCTGAACCCGAAGATCGCGATGCTCTACCTGGCGCTGCTGCCGCAGTTCATCGCGCCGGAACGGGGCGACGTGCTGGTGCAGACGCTGATTCTGGGCGGCACCCAGATTGCAATCAGCGTTGCAGGCAATGTCGGCATCGCAATCGGGGCCGGCGCGATCGCCGCCTTCCTGGTGCGGCGTCCAACCTGGGCGAAAGTGCAGCGCTGGATCATGGGCGGGGTGCTGGGCGGCCTCGCGGTCCGCATGGCCGTCGACCGGTCCTGAGAGCCCGGTACGGTCCGGGAATCGTCGCGCTCGATCGCCGTCGCATCCGGGTCCGTCGTTTTCACCCTGTGCTTGCGGCCGCCGATCGACTACCCGATCACGGGCCGACCCCGTCCGGCGGGCGCTGCCCCCCCGATCCCATCTCCGCTCGCTTCGCGCGGGGATGTGTCGGGCGGCCCGAGGGGCGCCTGAGCGAACCCGAACTCCGCCATCCCAAGGGGATCGATCGGAGTTCGCAAGAGAGTGGCGATGGATCTGACCGACCCGCATTGTCTCGTCTCGGTCCTGGAGATCGTCTGGATCGACCTTCTCCTGTCCGGCGACAATGCGGTGGTCATCGCCATGGCCTGTCGCGGGCTGCCGGAGGATCGGCGACGCCTCGGCATGGCCCTCGGCGCGGGCACGGCCGTGGCCCTGCGGATCCTCTTCGCTTTCCTGGTCTCGTCGCTGCTCGCTGTCCCGTTCCTGAAGATCGCCGGTGGGCTCCTCCTCGTCTGGATCGCCGTGAAACTCGCGCTCGGCGAGGCGGAGGAGCCGACCAGCGTCGGCGAGAGCCGCTCGCTGTGGCGTGCGGTGCGCACCATCGCCATCGCCGACGCGGTCATGAGCCTCGACAACGTCGTGGCCATCGCCGCGGCCGCCCGCGGGCATGCCAGCCTGTTCGTGCTCGGTCTGCTGCTGTCGATTCCCCTGATCGTGATGGGCGCGGCCCTGGTCACCGCGCTGCTCCAGCGAGTCCCCCTCATCGTCTGGGCCGGGGCCGCCCTGCTGGGCTGGATCGCCGGAGAAATGATCATCACCGATCCCTTCCTCGCGGTGCGCCTCGCCGGCCTGCCGCTTGTCCGTGAAGGCGTCGCGGGGGCCACGGCGGTGGTCGTTCTGGGCCTGGCCTACGGTCTGCGCCGGTGGAGCGGAGTCGCGCACCGTGGCTGAGGCGAGACGGCGCATGCGGATACGCGGATTCCCCGGCGCGCTCGCCCCCGCCACGATCGGAACCTTGCTCGCCGCGGCGATCATCCTCGGCATCGGCGTGTGGCAGATCCATCGCGCGCGCAAGGCCGCGCTCGCGGATGCCGGCGGGCAGGTCCTCAACCTCTCCCGGGCGCTGGCCCAGCACGCGGCCCGGACGCTCGAGGGGGTCGACCTCGTCATGTCGAGCATCATCGCGCGGATCGACGAGGATCCCGAGCATCCCCATGGCAATGCCCTGCCGACGCCCGGAGTCCAGACCCTGGCCCAGATCGAGCGCTTGACCGTGGTCGATGCGCAGAATCGCCTCCGGTTCGACTCGTTCGGTCAAGTCTCCGACGGTCAAGACCCGGATCATCATGCCCCGGCTTTCGCGGCCCCCGGGGGCGACCGGTCTTCGGAAATCGACTGGCATCGCGACCGCCTCGAGCGTGACCTGCATGTCGCCCTCCCCGTCCGGGTCGCCACGGGCGAACGCGAGGTGATCCCGGTTTCGCGCCGGTTGGTGCGGCGGGACGGCGCGTTCGACGGGGTGATCCGCGCAAGCCTCCGGGCGGATTTCTTCCACAGCTTCTATCGCCATCTCAAGATCGGCGGCGACGGGTCCATCGCCCTCTGGCTCGAGACCGGCCGCATCCTGGTGCGCGAGCCCGCCGCCCCGCAGGCCTTCGGGGCGGATTTCTCCCGGGGCCGGATGTTCACCACCGAGCTGCCGGCGCGCAATTCCGGCATATTCCGGGTGCCCGCGTCCCTGGTCGATGGGCGCGCCCGCATCGTCGCCTTCGAGCGGCTCGACCGCTACCCGCTCATCGTCACGGCATCGGTCTCGACGGAGGACGCCCTCGCCTCCTGGCGCCGGGAGGCGCTGATCCAGGGCGCCGTCATGGGCCTGTCGGTCTTCGCCCTGATCATCCTCGGCATCCGGCTGGAACGCCGGCAACGGCGCGTCGCCGCTTCGGAGCGCACCTCGCGCGAGGCTCAGATGCTGTTTCGCGGCCTGTTTGAGAACGCCACGGATTTGCAATTCGTATTCCACATCGAACCCGACGGGGGCTTCCGCCTCGAGGCCTGGAACCCCGCGGCGGCGGCGGCCATGGGACCCGCTTCCGACCTCGCCGCCGGCCGTCGACTCGAAGATTTGTTCGAGCCGGGCCGGCTCGCCGGCGTGCCGGTGGAGCGGGTGCGGGCGGACATGGAGCAGGCCGTGGCGAGCGGCCAACCCGTACGGACCGAGGACCGCGCGCCCCTGGCATCGGGTACGCGGCATTGGGAGACGGTCTACGTACCGTTGGTCGATCCGACCCCCCATGCCGTCACCCGCGTGTTCGTGGGCGTCCGCGACATCACCCATCTGAAGGTCGCCGAATCGGAGGCGCGCGAGGCCAACCGCCTGCTTGTCATGGCCGAGCAGGTCGCCCATGTGGGACATTGGCACATGGACCTGGCATCGCGCCGGATGACCTGGTCGGATGAGGTCTACCGCATCCACGGCGTCGATCCGGGCAGCTTCACGCCCAGTGTCGAGGCCGGGATCGCCGCCTATCATCCGGAGGATCGCCCGCGCGTCGCCACCAGCGTCGCGCGGGCGATCGAACGCGAGGAGGGCTTCGATTTCGCCCTGCGCCTGGTGCGCCCGGGCGGCGAGGTGCGCGACGTTCTGGTGCGGGGCATCTGCCAGTTCCACCGCGACCCGGAGGGGCGCCGCGAGCGGGTGCGCTCCATCTTCGGCGTTTTTGCCGATGTCACCGATCTGAAACAGGCCGAGCGCGCGCTGGCCGAGCAATCCGCCCTGCTGAAAGCCACGCTGGACAGCATGGATCAGGGCCTCCTCCTCATCGACGGCGACGGTCGGGTTCCAATCGCCAACAAGCGCGCCTTGGAAATCCTGTCGCTCTCGCCGGAGATGATGGCGCAAGCGCCGGATTACCGCGCGGTGCGCAAGCACCTGCGCGAGACCGGAGCCTGGGGATCGCTGATCCAGAACCCCAAGCACTGGCACCTCGACGAGGAGCGGAGAACCACGGATCTGCGCTCCGAGCGCCTGCGCGACGATGGCAGCGTCATCGAGTTCCGCTCCCTGCCGCTCCATCAACACGAGGGCTATATCCAGACGCTCACCGACATCACCGAGCGCCGCCATGCGGAGGAGCGCCTGCGCGACAGCGAGGCGCGCTACCGGCTCCTGGCCGATTACACCTCCGACCTCATCGTTCTCGACGACCCGAATGGCCGACACATCTACATCTCGCCGGCCGTGACGAGCATGCTCGGCTACACGCTGGCGGAGGCGATGGCCTCCGGCTTGCGGACGTTGGTCCATCCGGAGGACATCGCCAACCTGTCGGCGACCCTGCACGCCCTCGGCCCCGACGCGCCCACCGGCTCGGTGATCTACCGCCTGCGTCATCACGACGGGCACGACATCTGGGTCGAGGCGGCGTTCCGGCGCGTCGAGGGGCACGAGGGCGTTCAGATCATTCAGGCGATCCGCGACGTGACCCAGCGACAGAATCAGGAAGCCGATCTCCAGAGGGCGAGGGTCGCGGCGGAGTCCGGGGCGCGGGCGAAGACCGAGTTCCTCGCCAATATGAGCCACGAATTGCGCACCCCCCTCGCCGGCATCCTCGGCGTCCACGATCTCCTACGCAGCGATCCGACGCTCAGCGCGTCGCAGGACCATCTTGTCGGCCTCGCCCAGGAATCCGGGCGCTCGCTCCTCACCATCGTCAACGACGTCCTCGACTTCTCGAAGATCGAGGCCGGACAATTGGTGATCGAGGCGATGCCGTTCGGCCTGCGCACCCTCGTCAAGGGATGCCGCGAACTCGCCGCGGAGGGCCTCAAGGGACGCGACCTCGCCCTAAAGGTCGATATTCCCAACGAGGTGCCCGACTGGCTCATCGGAGATCCGACGCGCCTGCGGCAGGTGATCCTCAACCTCACCACCAACGCCATCAAGTTCACGCCGACCGGCTCGGTCACCTTGCAGGCTCGCTGGCGGCAGGAGGCGGACAGGCGTGGCTGGCTGCGCATCGACATCGTCGATACCGGCATCGGCATCGCGGCGGAGGCCCTGCCCCATCTGTTCGAGCGCTTCGCCCAGGCGGACGGCTCGACCTCCCGAAAATACGGCGGCACCGGCCTCGGCCTCACGATCTGCAAGCGCCTGATTCGATTGATGGGCGGCGAGATCGGCGTGGAGAGCCGGCAGAACCGGGGATCGACCTTCTGGTTCGAGTTGCCGCTCACCCTGGCTCTCGCCCAGAGCGCGGCGAGCAGCCGTCCCAGAACCCTCCTGCCCGTGCAGGCCGGCCGCGAGCGACGTCTTCTGCTGGCGGAGGACAATCCCATCAATCAGGAAATCATCGGCACGGTATTGCGTCAGAAGGGGCACCAAGTGACCATCGTGGGCGATGGCGAGGGGGCCGTCAGCGCCGTGACTGGCCAGAACGGCTTCGACCTCGTTCTGATGGACGTGCAGATGCCGGGTCAGGACGGGCTCGCCGCCACGGCGGCCATCCGCGACTGGGAGCGGGCGCAGGGCCGCGCTCGCCTGCCGATCCTGGCTCTGACCGCCAATGCCATGACCGAGGAGATCGAGCGGTGCCACGCGGCGGGGATGGATGGCCACGTGGCCAAACCGGTGGATTGGTCGGTGCTGTTCGCCACGATGGAGCAGCTGATCGGCGAAGCCCCGATGGCGGCCGACTGATCTCTACCTCCGGCCGAACAGGCGCTCGATATCCGACAGCTTGAGTTCGACGAAGGTCGGGCGGCCGTGATTGCAGGTGCCCGAGAGCGGCGTTGCCTCCATCTCGCGCAGGAGGGCGTTCATTTCCTCCGGGCGCAGGCGCCGGCCCGCTCGGATCGAGCCGTGGCAGCTCATGCGCGAGAGGATGGCGTCGAGCCGCCGGCCGAGGGGACCGCCGCCGCCGTCGGTGCCGTCGGGATTGCCTTCCTCCAGGCCGCTCTCCGAGAGCGCATCGAGGATGTCGGTGACGAGGTTGCGGGTGGACGCCCGCGCCAGAACCGAGGGCACCTCGCGCACCAGGATCGCGCCGGTGCCGAACGCCTCCAGGGTCAGGCCGAGCCGGTCGAGGTCGGGGGCGGCCGCCACGAGGCGCTCGGCATCCTCGGGGGCCATCTCCACCACGTCGGGAATGAGCAGCCCCTGCCGGGCGATGCCGCCCGCCTCCCGCTCGCGCTTGAGCCGCTCGTAGACCAGGCGTTCATGGGCGGCGTGCTGATCCACCAGGACGAGCCCATCCCGCGTTTGGGCGACGATGTAGGTCTCGTGCAGCTGCGCGCGCGCGGCGCCGAGGGGATGGTCGGTGGGCTCGGCCTCTGCCTCGTCCTGGCGAAGATCGGCGGCGGGAGGCGCGAAGCTGCGGGGCATGGCTTCGGCCGGCTCGTGGGCGAAGGCCACCTGCGCGCGTTCCCCGAAACCGAAGCCAGGCATGTCGGTGGCCGGCGCCGCCGCGCGATAACCCGACGGCGCGCCGAAGGACGGCATGTTCCGCGCGAGCGGCGGCGCGGCGGCGGGGCGGGCGCCGAGGCCGCTATGGGCCTGCATCGGCCGCAGCGCCTCCAGCGTCCGGGCGGTGGCCGTGGTGGTGGTGCGGGCGCCGGCCTGGCGCAGGGTCTCGTGAATGGCGCTGACGATGAGGGCGCGCACCAGGGCCGGATCGCGGAAGCGCACCTCGGTCTTCGCCGGGTGGACGTTCACGTCCACCAGAGCGGGATCGCAGGTGATCGCCAAGGCCAGGACCGGGTGCCGGTCCGAGCTCATCGTATCCGCGTAGGCGCCCCGCACCGCACCGAGCAGCAGCCGGTCACGCACCGGGCGGCCGTTGACGCTGAAATGGATCTGGTTGGACGTGCCCCGGTGATAGCTCGGCAGGCCGATATGGCCGGCCAGGGCGAAGCCCTCCCGGGTCATGGCCAGGGGGGCGGCGTTGGCGGCAAAGTCGGCCCCCAGCACCGTGCCGAGGCGGCGCAATTCAGCGGCGCCCCCCCCTTCGGATTCGGCGGGGAATATCAGGACGGCCCCGCTCTCGGGCCGCAGCACCAGGCGGATGCCGGGCTGGGCCACGGCGAGGCGGCGCAAGCCGTCTGCGATGGCCGCCGTCTCGGCCCGGTCGGATTTCAGGAATTTGAGTCGGGCGGGGGTCGCCGAGAACAGGTCGGCCACCTCGATGCGGGTGCCGCGCGGGCTGGGGGCCGGACGCACCTCGCCCTTCACCCCCGCATCCACCGTGAGCGCATGGCCGGTCTCACCCGTGGCGGTGCGGCTGGTGAGGGTGAGGCGCGCCACCGCGCCGATGGAGGGCAAAGCCTCGCCGCGGAACCCCAACGTGTCGATGCGGGTGAGGTCGCCGCCCGGAAGCTTCGAGGTGGCGTGGCGCTCCACCGCCAGGGCGAGGTCGTCCGGCCCCATGCCGGCGCCGTCATCCACCACGCGGATCAGGCGGCGGCCGCCGCCCTCGATGGTCACCTCGATGCTGCGGGCCCCGGCATCGATGGCGTTCTCCACCAGTTCCTTCACGGCGGAGGCCGGCCGCTCCACCACTTCGCCGGCGGCGATGCGGTCGACGAGGATCGGATCGAGGCGGCGGACCGGGCGGGATGGCGTGGACATGATCGCCGAACTATACGGACCGGGGGGCCGGCCCGAAAGGCGCGGACCCGGCACGGGGCAGGAAGCCCACCGGACAAGTGAGGCGGGGAACACGGTGACGGGACGCAGGCACGCGTGACGCCGATTCTTCAGCGCTGCCGCGTGGTGTGGGGGCAGACCGAGCGGATCACCGCGCCGCCGGGCCTGCGGCGGGTCGCGGAGGCGTGTTTCGTGCCGGCCCCGGTCTGCGACGGCTGGACGCTGCGGGCGTCGGACGGCACGATCCTCGAAGCCATGGGCGATGCGGTGCCGGTGGAGACGAGGCCCGCCGGCGTGGAGGCGGAGCCGGTTCTCTTCATCGGTCCGCTCGTGACCCATTACGGGCATTTCCTCACCGGAACCCTGGCCCGGCTCTGGCCTCTCCTGACGTGGGAAGGTCCACGCCCGCGCCTGCTCTGCCCCGGCATCGGGCCGGTGGCCGGGCGCCCCGCCCTGCCCTTCCTCGATCACGTGCTCGCCGGTCTCGGCCTGTCGCAGGCGGATCTGGTGGATTTCGACGCGGCCACGCGGATCTCCGAGCTGATCCTGCCCGCGCCGAGCCTGAAGGAGCAGGCCTTCGCCCATGACGTCTACGGCGATCTCGCCCGGGCCATCGGCCGGCCGTTCTGGGCGCAGACCGCTGTCGATGCCGTATCGCGGCCGGTCTACCTGTCGAAGTCGCGGCTCGCCGCCGGCATCTCGCGGCTGCGCGACGAGGACGCGTTGTGCGCGGCCCTGGGGCGACAGGGGGTCGACATCGCCTTCCCGGAGGAGCTTGGCCTGCCCGACCTCGCCCGCCTGCTCAGCGGGCGCCGGATCGTCCTCGGCACAGCCGGATCGGCCTTTCACACCGCGATCTTCGCCGCCCCGGGCCGCCGCATCATCGGCCTGAACTGGGCGCCACATCTCAACGCAAATTTCCCCCTGCTCGACGCGCAGAACGGGACACGGGCGCGCTACTATCACCCGGAGGGCAGCAAATCCGGTCCCGATGCGGGCTTCCATTTCGGCTGGAGCGTGCCCGACCCGGAAGCGGTGGCCGCCGAGCTCCTATGGCGGGCCGAACGCTTCGACGAACTCGACGCCATCGACGACGCACAGGACGCCGCCCGCCGCCGCGCGGCGCGCCGGCCCCTCACGGCTCGGATCGGGGACTGGCTGTCGCGCCGCTCCTAAGGGGAGATCTACGCCACGCCGGAGCGCAGCAGGTCGTGATAGTGCACGAGGCCCACCGGCCGCTCGTTCTCGACCACGATCAGCGAGGTGATCTTCATCGATTCCTGGATCTCGAGGGCCTTGGCCAGCAGGGTCTCGGGATTCACCGTGCGCGGATGGGCGGTCATCAGCGCCTCCACCGCGAGAGAATCGAGGTCGCTGCGAAAGACGTTGCGGCGCAGATCGCCATCGGTCACGATGCCGGCCAGGCGTCCGTCGGCCTCGACCACCAGGACGGCGCCGAAACCCTTGGCGTCGATCTCCGCGATGGCGGCGCGCATCGGCGTGCCGCGCGCCACGACCGGCATCTGGCCGCCCGCATGCATCACCTCACGCACCTGCCGCAGGGAGGCGCCGAGGCGGCCGCCCGGATGGTAGATGCTGAATTCCCGTGCCGAGAAGCCGCGCGCCTCCAGCAGAGCCACCGCCAGGGCGTCCCCCAAAGCCAGCTGCATCGCGGTGGAGGTGGTGGGTGCGAGCCCGTTCGGGCAGGCTTCGCGCGCCTTGGGCAGAGTCAGGCAGACGTCGGATTCGCGTCCCAGGGTCGAGCCGGCATTGGCCGTGATGGCGATGAGGCCGACCCGGTAGCGGCGGGCATAGCCGATGATGTCGGCGAGTTCCGTGGTCTCCCCCGACCAGGACAGGGCCAGCACCACGTCCTCGGGCTGAACCATGCCGAGGTCGCCATGGCTCGCCTCCGCCGGGTGGACGTACAGCGCCGGGGTTCCGGTGGAGGCAAAGGTCGCGGCGATCTTGCGGCCGATATGGCCGGATTTGCCCATGCCGGTGAGGATCACCCGCCCGCGAGCCCCGGCGATGCGGGCGACGGCGGCGGTGAAGGCCTCGCCCAGACCATTGCCGATGGACTCCATCAGGCAGCCGAGCCCGTCACGCTCGGTGGCGATGGTGCGCAGGGCGGAGGCGACGGCCGGCGAAGCTTCGCGGGGGCGGGGGAACTGTGCGGAATTACGCTGCGCCGAAGCCGAATCTGCTGGAGCCATCCCGGCCCGTCCCCTCTCGTGTCATCATCATGGGCCGCCATGCGGCCTCCGCCGCGTGGCGGCGTACCGGACCGGCTATGGCGCGCGAATGTGGTCGGATGGCGACTGTCGCCGGCGCGCCCCGACCCGACGCACGCGGGCCATCCCGTTGACGCCGCATTAACCCCGCCGGTTGTAGCCCTGTTAACCATGGCGCCGGGCCTTCATCCGCGCGGCGTCCCCTCCTGGCGGGTCCGATCACCCGCCGGGGTGTTCAGGTCGACGAAAGACGTCTGTCGGTGATGCGCGTAGGGCCGATCACAGGGTTGCGGAAGCGAAGCCTCGGCGGCCTCGTGCTGGCGATCGCCTGCCTGCCGGGCGCCTCGGCCGTGGCCCAGACGGCGACCGATCCGCTCTCCGGGGATACGCTGTCGCGGCCCGATGGGGGGCTTGCCCCGACGCCGACCCTGCGGGGCACCACGCCGTCCGGCCCATCGGGCGCCGCGCCGAGTGGAGAAGCCCCCGGCGGCGCCGCGACGCGCTCGCTCACCTCCCGGTCGGGCAGTGCCCTTGGCTCCGGCGTGAATTCGGGTGCCAACAATCGTGCCCTCACCACCCAACTGCGGCTGCGTGCGGCCCCACCCCGCCGCTTCGGTTCGGCCACGGTGCGGCCCACTCGCTCGGTGACCCAGGTGACCCCCTACGATCTGCGGCTGACGCCCGTGGTGCAGAGCGCCGTGGTCGGCGTGCCGCTGCCGACGCTTCTGCCTCTGGCCGGGCTGCAGACGCCGGGCTTCGTCCTGAGCAGCGCCTTCCGGCAACCCGCCACGGTGGACGCCGCCTACGCACCGCTGGGGATCAAGCTCGGCACCTTCACCTTCCTGCCGGCCTTTCAGCAGGGCATCGGCTACGACACGAATCCCGATCAGATCACGCGCCGCTTCGCCAAGTCCTCGGTGGTGTCGCGGACCGAGGCGGAGCTCGGTTTTCGCAGCGACTGGTCCTCAAGCGAACTCAGCGGCGACCTGCGCGGCGCCTATCTCGACTTTCCCGACAATCAGGGGGCGAGCCGGCCCAACGCCAACGGTATCACGCGCCTGCGCGTCGACGCCAACCGCGACACCCGCATCGATCTCGAGGGACGATTCGTCCTGGAGACGCAGCGCTCGGGCACCCCCGATCTCGCCGCCGCGGTGACGAGCCGGCCGCTCATCGCGAGCTACGGCACCACCGCGGGCGTCACCGAGACCTTCAACCGCCTCAAGCTCACCGTGCGCGGCCTCGTCGACCGTTCCGAATTCGAGGACGCGCAGCTCACCAACGGCACGATCCTGCGCCAGAGTGACCGCAATCTCAACCAGTACGGGCTGAACCTGCGCGCCGGCTACGAGGTCTCGCCGGACATCACGCCCTTCGTCGATATCCTGGCCGATACCCGCGTCTACGATCTGAGGATCGATTCCAACGGGGCGCGGCGCGATTCCGACGGCCTCACCCTCGGAGCCGGTGCCGCCTTCGCCCTGACGCGCTTCATCTCGGGCGAAGTCTCCCTCGGCTTCCAGCACCGGACCTACAACGATCCGACCCTGCGCGATCTCACCGCCCCGGCGATCAGCGCCGCCGTGACCTGGGCCGCCAGCCCCCTCACCTCGGTGCGCCTGAGCGCCACAACTGGAATCGTGGAAACAACCCTGCCCGGTTCCAGCGGCGTCTATAGCCAGGCCCTCAGCCTGGAGGTCCAGCACGACCTGCTGCGCAACCTCTCGCTGGTCGCCGGATTCGGCTACCTCGCCAACGATTACGATCGCGTTCGCATCAACGAACGCGGCGTTTCCGCGAGCGCCCGGTTCGATTACCGCTTCAACCGTTGGCTCGCCCTGCGCGGCAGCTACATCTACCAGCGCATCGACAGCTCCGTGCAGAATTCGAGCTTCCAGTCAAACACTTTCCTGCTCGGGCTCCGGGTGAATCCGTAGACCAAGAGCATCGTCCCGGACATCGAATCCGGGACGATGCTCTTGGTTCTGGATGTGGCATAGTGTTTTTCCGAAAGCCAGCGACCACCTTTCGGGACGATGCTCTAAGCTGCGCCGATCCGGGCCAATGGCCGGGTTCAGCGCACCATGGCGAGCGAGGCGCCCGACTTCGAGAACGCGCCGTCGAGGGCGCCGCCCCCCTGACGCAGGCGCGCGGCCACGGTGCCGCCGGGTTGGTAGAGATAGACCTCGCCGTCGCGGTAATCCCAGGCGGTGACTTTCGCCAGATCCTTGTTGGGGCAGCCCGTGGCGCTCGCCTTGTAGAGATCGAGGGCGGGAGCGCTCGACAACGAGACCTTGCAACTTGCGCCCGTGGCGTCCTTAGCGTTCCAGCTGCCGACCACCGAGGAGCGGCCGCTCGACACCACCGGCGGCGGGGGCGGCGCCGGGGGAGCGATGTTGGGCTCGGCGACGATGGGGGCCGCCGGCGCCGCGACGATGTCGGTGCCGAGGGGTGCGTCCACCGGAGCGGCGGTGGCGCCCGGCGGCGGCGCGAGGGGCGCCGAGGTGACGGGGCTGGACGGGATCGCCGGAGCGATCGGCTCCAGCGACGCCTGCGGTCCCGGCACCGCCCGCGCCCGCGGACCGTCCAGGCGCTGCGACGCACAGGCGCCGAGGCTGGCGGCGAGCGCAAGGAGGGCGGCGGTCGACAGGAGCGGACGCGGCATCGATGGCAAATCCCGAACACGAGGCCCGGTCGGTCTCGCCCGGGCATATCCGGGTGCGTCACCGCCAATTGCGATTGCGGCAAGGCGGGGGCCGCGCTGACCGGGGGATTCACTTCGTCGTCCGCGCCTTTTCGAGGCGGGTGTGGCGCGGCTGCCTCAGACTGCCCCGGAAGTCGATCACGGATCTGGCGTCAGTCGGTGATCCCGTCGATGGCCAAGCGCAGGTGCTTG
Organism: Beijerinckiaceae bacterium; assembly: GCA_022702195.1. GTDB lineage: Bacteria > Pseudomonadota > Alphaproteobacteria > Rhizobiales > Beijerinckiaceae > Methylobacterium. The sequence goes on from JAKONB010000318.1 coordinate 15,043, forward strand.
GGGCCGCGCAGTGCCGAGCCGGCGCGATAGGGGGGCGGATTGTCGATCAGGCGCGGCTTCTGAAGCCGGCGTACCATGGCGGTGAGGGCCGCCTCCGCCTCGAACCGCGCCAGCGGCGCGCCGACGCAGTAATGCAGGCTGCCGCCGAAACCGAGATGACGGCTGCCGGTCCGGTCGGGGTCGAACCGATCGGGCTCGGGAAAGACCGCCGGATCGCGGTTGCCGGCGGCGAGCAGCAGCACGAGCGGGGCACCCGGCGGGATCGTCACGCCGGCGATGGCGATCTCCGCCAGGGTGGCACGGGTGCGGAACTGGACCGGGGGATCGTAACGCAGCAATTCCTCGATGAGGCGGGGGGCGCGGGCCGGCTCGTCGCGCAGCCGACGCCACTCGTCCGGATTGCGCAGCAGGGTGAGCACGCCGTTGGCGATGAGGTTCACCGTGGTCTCGTGGCCGGCCACCAGCATCAGGATCGCGGTGGCGATGAGGTCGTAGGTGCCCATGGCCGGAAACCCCGGTCCGCCGCCGGCCGCGAGCCCCGAGAGCATGTCGTCCTTTGGGTGCTTGCGCTTCTCGGCGATGAGCCCGCCCATGTAATCCGAAATGGTCTCGAAGGTCCGGCTGTTCTCCGAGCGCTTCTCCGTGTCGGTGAGGGTGTCGGGTTCCAGCGCGGTGGCGAGTTGGGTCGCCCATTCGTGAAAACGCGGCTCGTCCTCGGCCGGTACGCCGAGCATCTCGCAGATGATCGTCACGGGCAGCGGGTAGGCCAGATCGCAGACGATATCGATCTCATGATCGCCGCGCTTCTTGGTGAGTAGCTCCGCCACCAATGTGTCGGCGCGGCGGTGCATCTCGTGGACGCGCGCCTGGGTGAATTGATGCATCACCGCCGCCCGGAGGGTGTCGTGGTCGGGGGGATCGCGGAAGATGAAGGGCCGATGCGCGTCGGTGATCCGGTCGCGGATCGGCTTCACCACCCAATCGCTGAACGGATTGCCGGTGCGCGGCCGGTCCGCCGGCGGCAGCGTCTCAGAACTGACGCGCGGATCGTGCAGCAGGCTGCCGATAGCCGCATGGGTGGAGGCTACCCAGGTGCCGTCCTCCTGGAGCGACACCGGATTCTCGCGCAGGCGCGCATAGAGCGGATACGGATCGGCGCGGTTGGCCGCGTCCTTCACCTGCGCGAACAGGGTGGGGTCGCTCATCGGGGCTCCGCGGGAAACGAGGGGGGCAGGATCGTCAGGGCGCCGGAATCGCTGGCCCCGGCGGGGGGCGGAAACGATGCGCCGGCTGCGATCCGCTCGGCGTAGGCTGGCAGCCAGCGTGCGCAGTCGAACGAGACGGCTGCGATGCAGCGGCCTTCGCGCCCATAAACCGCCAGGAAACGCCCCGCCTTCGGGTCGCCCTGGGCGATCACGAGGCCATCGGCTCCCTCCGTCAGGCCCACCGACTTGATGGTGATGCCACCCTGCGAAGACCAGAAAGCCGGCAGTTCGGCGTAGGGTTCGCCGGGTTCCGCCTCGGCCAACAGACGCCCGGCATGCTCGCCCTGGGCCACCGCGTGGCCCCAATGCTCCAGGGCGACGCGCCGCCCGCCATAGAGCGGGTGGGGAAAGCGAGCGACGTCCCCGGCGGCGGCGATTCGACGATCGGGGCGCCCCTCCGTATCGAGGACGTAGCCGGCCGCGTCGCAATCGACCCCGCCCTCGTCGAAGGCGAGGCCGGAGGCGTCGAGCCATTCGGTGTTGCGAACCGCGCCTAGGGCCACCACCACCACGGACGCCGCGATGCTGCTGCCGTTGTCCAAACGCGCCCGGACCACGCGGCCGGTGCCGTCATTATACAGCGCCTCGACGCGGGTGTGGCTGCGGACGGTGACGCCGATCCCGGCGTGGAGCGCTCCCACCACAGCGCCGAGATGCTCTCCCAGGACTCGCGCGAGCGGGGTCGGTCCCGGCTCCACCAGGGTGACGGGCAGGTCGAGGGCGCGGCAGGCGGCGGCGACCTCGCAGCCGATGAAGCCGCCACCGATGACCAGCACATGCCCGGGCCGGGCCGCGAGGTCGCGGTGCAGGGCGGTCGCGTCGTCGCGATCGCGCAGGGTGTGCACCCCGGCGAACCGGGCCTGCGCGGTGTCCGGCCAGGGACGGGCACGGGCGCCGGTGGCGATGAGCAGCCGGTCGTAAGCGAGTGTCTCGCCATCCGCGAGGGTCAGGATGCGGTCACGGCGGTTCAAGGATCGCGCCGCGACCCCGAGGCGCCACTCGGCGTCGAGGGGATGAAGATTCGGGAGCGTCGTCGCATCGGCCGGAACGTGTCCCATGAGGACATGCTTCGAAAGGGGCGGCCGGTCGTATGGGGCGTGCGCCTCGGAGCCCACCAGGGTGATCCGTCCGGTGAAGCCCGCCCGACGAAGGCTTTCGGCTCCGCGCAGACCGGCAAGGGAAGCGCCGACGACGATGGCATGCTCGGATGCGTCGGTCATCGCCGGTCGGTGCCCGGAGATTCGACGTGGATGGCCTGGACCGGACAGGCGATCCGCGCCCGCTCGACGACGAGGCGGTCGGCGGCGGAGGGGGCCGGATCGTAGTAGAGCGCCTCGCGCCCCTGGAGGACGAAATGGCCGGGCGCTGCGTAGCAGCACTGGGCATAGGCCTGACAGCGGTTGAGATCGACACTGACCCGCAGGGGCGGCGCGGCGCGCGGAGATTCGTCGGTCGGCACGGAGCCGGCCGGTTCAGGGCGGTCTTGGAGCATGACAGCGCAAAGCGCGAAGCGGGGCCACGGTTCCCGTTCCGGTCGCGGCACTTTGGCCGGGGTGAGCCTAGAGAGTGCGCATCATCACCAGGGCGTCGACCAAGCCCCGGGTGGGATGCCGGAAAGCCCGGGGCAGGCGACCGACCTCCTCGAAGCCGAGACTCGTCCACAAGGCGACCGCCCGCGTGTTGGTGGCCACCACGAAATTGAACTGCATCGCCAGGAAGCCGTGGGACTTGGCCGTCGCGATGGCGTGGTGCCCCATGGCGCGGGCGATGCCGCGGCCGGTGGCATTCGGATCGGTCATGAAGCCCGCATTCGCCACATGGGCGCCCCCGCCCTGCTGGTTGGCCCGCAGGTAATACGTGCCCTGCACGCCCTCGCGGCTCACCGCCACGAAGACGCGGTGGTCGGGCGAGAACCAGTAGGCGAGCATCGCGGTGCGGTCCCCGTCGGGGGGCAATGTGTAGGTCTCGCCGGCCCGGACCGTCGGTTCGAGGATCGCCCAGACGGCATCCGCATCCTCGGCCCTGGCTGGCCGGATTTCCAAGTCGCTCATGCGCCTGCTCCGGTAAGGCCGATACGGCCCCAGCCGGGGAGTTTCAAGGCAGGCCGGCGGAGGTCGATCCCCGCGACCAGGCCGAGCAGGTTCAGCTCGATTCCCTCGACCCAGCCGAGCGTAACCCCGGCATAGCCACCGAGACCGATGCGCAGACCCGTACCGCTCGGCGTCCGTTCGAGGAGGCGCCCTGGCGGCGTCCAGTCCTTGCCGAGTGCCGTGGGCGGCAAGGTCGTGGCGATGCCGGGGATACGGGCCAGAACATGCGCCGCGAAGGTGTTCGAGTTTGGACCCGGCCAAGCGGTGTAGGAGCCGAGCGTCCGATAGGGATAATCCGCGACCGCCGCCCGGATCGCCGGGATCGCCCGGGCCGCTGCCTCTCCATCCAGGCTCAGAACAGGTTCGGGGGTGTTGCCGAACCAGCGGCCGTCGGCCGCCCACCCGTCCGTCCGCACCGGCATGCCCCAGCCGACGACGTCGTAGCGTGTGAAGCGCGGGGCACCCGCGTCCTTGATCGCGATCCAGCTGTGATGCGCGAAGATTCCGCGCCATCGCCCGACGCGGGCGGCGTAGACCCGCACCATCGCCGGGTCACCGAGCTTGGGTCGTGCCAGGATTCCGGCGCTCGACCAGTCGGCCACCGCCCAATCCGGCGCCGCGCCGCCGCGTAGCGTCCACCACAAGGCATGACTTCCGATCGGAAGGACGAAGAGGGCGAGAAGGACGAGGAGGAACACGCGGGCCAGGGAGCGCAGGGAAGAGATCAGCATCGAGTCCGCGATGTCGCCACGTGCCTGCACGCCCGCAAGCGCCGTCGAGGTCGCAGGGTGATGCGTTGAAGCCACAGGGGCGTCCTGTACACGCGCGCCTCGAGAAACCGTCTTGTTATAATGTCACATCACAGCGATGAAACACTATAACGTTGTCAGGGTGTGG